>RGGS01000018.1 GCA_010024525.1 Verrucomicrobiota bacterium
TGATTGAAAAACACATTTAATGTTAGATTATCTTTTTGTTTGCGGATATTATAAATTCCGTTAAAACCAAGAGAGGCAAAGACAAATGAGCGATGCAGCAATGGTAGCGATGCAGGAAGCCAGAAAAGTCTTATTAGAAGAGAAGCAGAAAGGTCTGGCGACTAGAGAAGGTGCTATAGCACTAACTCAGTTGGAAACAGCAATTTTGTGGAGAGAAAATGACCTGTTGACTCAGAACAGTCCTAATGCAGATATCGCCATCAAGAGTCAGGATCCGGCTCCGGATGCTGTCAAACATCTGCTCCTGATCACCGCCGATGATCTCGGCATGCAACTGGGCTGCTACGGGTATCGGGGAGTGACCACGCCGAACCTCGACCGCCTGGCGGGGGAGGGGGTTCGTTTCAACCGGGCTTATGTGACCGCGGCCTCGTGCAGCCCCTCCCGGGCCAGTCTGCTGACGGGGTTGTATCCGCACCAGAACGGACAACTGGGCCTGGCCCATCTCGGTTCCTCGATGAGGCCGGGGCTGCCCAACCTGATCAGCCTGCTGAAGAAGCGGGGGTACCGGACCGGGCAGATCGGCAAGCTTCATGTCGAGCCGGAAGGGGACTTTCCGTTCGACGACAAGAAAATCGACATTGAGCCCACGCGGGATCCGCAGGCGGTACGGTCCCTGTGCGAAAGGTTCCTGCGGGACTCCGGCGACCACCCTTTTTTCCTCTATCTGAATCTTTTTGATCCGCACAAGCCTTTCGCGCGCGACATTGCGGGCAGCCCGAAGGTCAAGCTCAGCCCCGCCCAGGCGGGGGTGCTCCCCTTCATGGGCCAGGACACGAAGGAACTTCGGCAGGAGACGGCGGACTATCTGACCTGCGTGAACCGGTTGGACGAGATCATGGGCGGGGTCCTGGAGGTGCTGCGGGAACGAGGACTGGAAAAAGGCACCCTGGTTGTCTTTCTCAGCGACAACGGTCCGGAATTACCGCGGGGTAAGGTCACCTGTTTTGAAGCGGGGACGCAGGTGCCGCTGCTGGTGCGCTGGACGGGAAGGTTCCGTCCCGGCGTACGGGAGGAGCTGGTGAGCACCATCGATCTGCTGCCCACTTTTCTTGCGCTGGCGAACGCCCCGGTGCCCGCCGGGTTGCCCGGCCGGTCGCTGGTGCCGCTGCTGGAGGGGCAAGCGGGTCCTTGGCGCGAAACGTTGGCCACGGAATTCAATTCGCACGAGCCGAGGATGATCAATCCCCAGCGCGCCCTGCGAGATGGAAGATACAAGCTGATCTTGACCCTGCTGAAGGATCCGGCCCTGAACTGGCCCGACGGGCTCACTCTGGAGAGCTACCGGAAAATCCAACCGGAAGCGGGGCGGGGGGAGTTTGTGGAGCTGTACGACCTAGAGAGCGACCCGGAGGAATTCAAGAACCTGGCCGGAACGCCCGGACTGAAGGAGGTGGAGGCGCGATTGCGGCGGGAGCTGGAAGAGTGGCGGCGGGAGACGAAGGACCCGCTGCTGGATCCCGGGAACCTGCGTGCGTTCATCCGGGAAGGAGGCCAAGCGCTCGAGACCCAAGTGATCCTGAAGGAGCTGCATCGCAAACAGGAGGAGGCCCGCAAGGCCGGTCAGCCGATTCCCAATACGGTGACTCCCGCGGAAATGGAGAAGCTCCGCTCGTTCAGCAGTCACAAGAAGTAACGCCAGGGAACGTCCCCAAGAGGGCGAAAGAGAACTAGGACAAGACCTAGGTCAGGCCTAACAGGTCACGGGCGACCCAAGCGAACATAGAAGCGATGACCACCGCTTCCCCGAGTCCCCAGGCAAGAACCTCCACCTTCAGGATGAAGTTCCACGGGCCCTTGGCCCGCCACTTCTCCCAACTCTCAAGTGTTCCAAAAAAAACGGTTACTCTGATGAACCGCCGCCGGATGAATCCTGGTCCGCGGCAGCTTTTTTCCCGCCGCCCGGGAGGAGACCGTGTTCGGAGAACAGGTTTTCGTGGTAGCGGTCTTTGCCCCCGGAGGAGGCCGGGAGACCGGGGGGCTTGAGTTCCGCCGCCCATGTCTCCAGGGATTTTTTCAGGCGGGCGACCAGCTCCGGTTTTTGGGAGGCGAGATTGCGGTCCGCGCTTTCCCCTTCGGGAGCGGTCACGTCGAAGAGCGCCGGGGGTTGATCGCCCACCAGGAGCAGCTTGTAGGGCATCGCCAGCACCGCGGCCTGGCTCATCCAACGCCAGAACAACTCGCGGTGGGGTGCGGCGCTGTCTTTCCCGGTGACAAAAGGGGTGAGGTTAACGCCATCCAGGGCCGGGTCGGGCGGCAGCCCGGCGGCGGCCAGAGCCGTGGCGGCAAAGTCGAGGCTGATGACCGGCTGATCGTAAACGGTTCCGGCGGGCCAATGCCCGGGCCAGGTTCCGATGAACGGCGTGCGGATGCCCCCCTCGGACAGCATGCCTTTCTCCCCCTTCATCGGCAGGTTGAGGGAGCCGTCCCAGGCCTTACCCAGCGGGGCGCCGTTGTCGCCGACAAAAAAGATGAGAGTGTTTTTGTCCGCCCCCATGGCCTTGAGCTTCGCGCGGATTTGGCCGAGTCCTTCGTCCATCGCGGCGATCATGGCCAGGGCTTGGCGCCGCTCGAGCGGCAGGTTGGCCGGGGTCTGGGAAAACCAGGGCTCGGGCGATTCGAGCGGGACATGGGGGGCATACCAGGCGAGATAGAGGAGCCACGGTTCGCCGGGTGCGGCGGCGCGGCGGTCGAGGAAGGAGAGGGCGGCCTCGGTTTGTACCTGCACCCGAAAGCGGTCGTCGATGACGAGACGCGGGGCATCCGGGAACGGCTTGCCGTCGAGACGGTGGGAGGCGTAATAGCGCTTCATTTCGCCGCGGAAGTATTCGGCAAATCCCTGGTGCGGCGGCAGGTGATCCATCAGGACCTCGAATTTCTCACCCTTTTGTTTTTTGTCTTTCTTGTTGCCGGTGATGTCGAAATGGCTCTTGCCGACAAATCCGCTGAGGTAGCCGGCGGGCTGGAGCAGCTCGGCGAGGGTTTTTTCCTCCAAGGGCAGCGGTCCCTTGTTGTTGTCCTCCACCCCGAAGCGCTGCTGGTAGCGGCCGGTGATGAGGCCGCAGCGCGAGGGCATGCACTGGGGCGCGGAAACATAGCCACGCGTGAAACGGATACCGTCTTTGGCCAACTGGTCGAGATGGGGCGTGCGAATGTCCTGGTCCACGCCTTGAAGGGCAAGGTCGGCCCAGCCGTGATCGTCAGAGACGATCACGAGGATGTTGGGCTTGGGGGCCTCCGCGGCCCCGAGGAGGGTGAGGGATGAGCCGAGCAGGGTGGCCAGTATGAGTTTTCTCATGGTTTTTCCTTTTTGGATTTCTCTTTCGCGGGTTTGTCAGGTTTTGGGTCGTTGATCGGGGCTTTCATTTCGGCGTTCCACTTGTCCCAGGTGGCCTGCAACCGGAGGACGACCTCGGGATGTTGGGTGGAAAGATCGGTTGTTTCGGAGGGGTCCGCCTCCAGGTCAAAAAGCTGGGTGGACGGAGTCTTGCACTTGATCAGCTTCCATTTTCCCTCCCGCACGGCCAGCAAATCGCGATCGGCATAGCGCCAGTAAAGCGTGCGCTCGGGAAGATTTTTTTCCTTCCCTTCGAGGAGAGGAAGAAGATTCGCTCCATCCAACTGGGTCCCATCCAACGGGGCGGCGCCGGCCGCCGCCAACGCGGTGGGCAGGATGTCGAGGCTGATGACCGGCTGGTGGTTGGTTTGGCCACCCGGAATACGGCCTGGCCAGGAGACGACAAAGGGCACCCGGATGCCGCCTTCCCAGACGAGGCCTTTACGACCGCGCAGGGGATCGTTGCGCGAGCCGTTGGCGGCCTTGTCGTCCTCTTTGCCGGCCTTGCCCTGGGAGGGTTCCGGCCCCGGTCCCACCGCCTCCGTGGTGGGGGCGCCGTTGTCGCTGAGGTAAAAAACAAGGGTGTCCTGTTCCAGGCCCAGGGCGCGCAGCTTTTCCATGACCATACCGACCCCCACGTCCTGGTCGTGCATCACCGCGAGGCACTTTTGCCGCAGCGGATCGGAGGAGGAAGGCCGGGTCAGGGTGGCGGACGCCTCGGTCGGCTCCAGGTCCACGTGCGGCTCGTGGAACGCGAGGTAGATGCACCACGGTTGGGACGCATGGGCCTGGATAAAATCCGCCGCGCGAAGGGCGAAGACCTGGGCGTTAAACGCCTGCGGGGAAGTGGCAGCTCCCGGAAACCCGAGAGTGCCGTCACGAACAGCCTTCTGGTATTCGCCGTAGCCGAAGGATTCGTCGAATCCACGGCTGACGGGGCGATGGGAGGGGAGGGCGTCGCCCAAGTGCCACTTGCCGTAGGCCGCGGTGGCGTAGCCGGCCGGACGGAGGTGTTCGGCCAGCGTCTTGGCCCCGGCCGTGAAGGCCGCCTGGGTGCAACCATTGTTTTCGTGCCCGAAGCGTTGTTGATAGCGCCCCGTGAGCAGGCCGGCGCGGGAGGGAGAGCACTGCGGTGCGGAGACGTAACCCTGGGAAAAGCTCACGCCAGCCTGCGCGAGCTTTTCCAGATTGGGCACGGTGAGATCGCGGGCCGCGTGACCGGGCCAATCGGCATACCCCAGATCGTCGGCCAGAATGATCAGGATATTGGGTTTTCTGGCGGGTTGATTCTCCGCGTGGAGGGTGGCCAGCGGCGTGAGGACCAGGGCGGTGAGGAGGGTGAGGGTGGGTTTCATGGGTTCAACGGCAAGACTTGGAGGTCATCGTATTCACAATGGGTGGTGTGGGCCATTTGTCGCAAGCCAATCCAGCCGGGGTGCGTCCAAACGGGACCGTGAGTCTTGCCGTCGTCGTCGAATGCGACTGCGATCACATCATTCACCATGAGCTGGATGGTGCTGCCACGTTTGTAGAGGCGGATGGTTTGAAATGAATCGGCGGGCGCGGGCGACACCAGGTCTTTGCCGGTCGCGACGAGATGGAAGCCGGCATTTTTGCGCACGTTCGCGGTGCCGCGTTCGCCGGCCCAATAAGAGATGTGGTAGTTGTTCAGGTCGCCGCTGTGGTATTGCGCGAAGATGCCGGAGCGGGGCTTGAGCTTCGGGTCGAAAATGCTTTCGCCATGAATCCCGCGTGCATTGAAGAAGATGATGTTGAGACCGTGCTTGCGATCCTGCGGACGCACTTTGAATTCCAGCAGGAAGTCGGCGGGCATCTCTTTGGCCAGCCAGCAGACGAGGTCGTTATCCGTCGCCCTTGGCTTCTCACCACCGGGGCGACTTTCAAGCACGAGCCTGCCGCTTGCGATACTCATGCGTTGGCCGCCTTCCAGCTTCCAATCTGCAAGGGCGGCTTCGTTGTCGAAGGTAGTGGCATAGACGGGATGCGACCAATCGACATCGGTCGGCAGGAAACGCTGGCCGACGGAAGGATGCGGCGGCGGTTCCTTTTCTGCCGCTGCGGCAAGCGACGTGCTCCATGTGAGAGCTGCGACCATGCGCAAGCAGGCCGGGAGATGAATGAGCCGAATCATTTGTTGAAGTTCAGCACGAGTTTCCGGTCACCTTTCTGGATCGTGACTACGCCGCTCTTCCAATCCGACTGGACGAACGGGCTGTCGTAAACTCTCGTGGGCGCAAGGTTCACGGGTTCGTCGTTTACGCGCGGCAGTTGCGACTGGTCAGTGAAAAAGGTGAACCTGTCGCCACTGAGGCCGGTGTAGGTGAGCCGACCCCCTTCGGACTTTACCTCGCGAGTTAGAAAAGCCTTTTGAAATGCCTCACGCATGGGGTAATCCGCCTTAGTCGCTGCCTCGATGATGACGGGCGACCATTCGTCGGAGCACTCAAGCCGCCATCCATTTGCACTCGCATCGATGGTGTCTCCGTCGTCGCTCGTGCCGGACTTTGGCAGTTGCTTCTTCTTATTCGCCGGGGCAGCCGGAGGAATGAGTTTGGTGTCGCCGGAAATCACTCGCACGGCTGCCCACGCGCCAGCAGCTTCCGTGAAATACCATCCGCCTTGCTCGGTTGGCGTTGTCAGTCCCGCTTCGGAAATCCAAACGCGCAGGCCATCGGCGTGCTGGCTGGTCTTGAGCTTCTGTGCGATCAGCGTGCCCTTGTGTTGCACCGCCCACAGCTGGTTGTAGGAACTGTGATCCGTCTCGCAGTAGGGATAGATGCGTGCGTTCATCGCTCCGCGAAAGATGACCCCATACCACCGGTTCTGCGCGCTGATGGAAGTCCAGTCGGTGGTGGGCCGTGCGGCGCAAAACAAGGAGCCCATGACAAACTCCGGCGTGCAGTAGGTGTAGCGCACGAGCCCTCCGCCTTCGGGCGCGATGAAACTCACGCCTTTCCGCTTCTCAGTCCCCGGTTGTGCAAGTCCTGGACGGCGCTCGATCACCTCGTAATTTCCACGGCCTTTCCCATCGAGCGCCAAGTCCATCACCACGTCAGGCATTTTCCACGATGAGGTAACGAACGGCTGCATGGTCAGATGCGCGAATTCCGGCGATCCGATGCCAAGGGCATACCACGATGCGCGACTGATGAAACTCTGCCCGCTTTTTGCCGAATCCGGATAGCACCGCGCCTTGGCCCCGCCGGAGATTCCATCGATCTGCTGCTGCGCCCACAGCGCCCAGTAGAGCGTGATGTAGTCGCTGGCGCGACGTTTCAGCACAGGATCATCGCTCATTTCAAAGAGCCAATAGGCCGCGCTCAAGGTCAGGCTGGCATACGACGGGGACTCGATCTCGACCGTCATGCCCCTGCGCCCGCGCTCGCTGAGATACTCGCGCAGGTAAGTGGTCCATGCCGTCTGGTGCTCCGCCGTCGTGTAACCATCGTCCAACTTGCGGTCCCGATACTCGGGAACGCGCGCCAGAAAGCCGGTAGCTGTCCAGCAGGACGCGATGTGGTTTGCATGATGGTTCTCCGAATCCGTCACCGCCCAAGTGTGCGACTCGTCCTCCGCGCTGTCGGCCAATTTCGACTTCACCCTGGCCCACTCCCACATCGTCGTGAGCATTATCCGATAGGTCGAGTCGGTGAGCCGTCCTCTCGCCCGCGTGCCATCGGGTCCATAAGATTGCGCAAGCTGGGCCAGATACCGGATCGCCTCCGGGAAGCTGTGGATTTCAAGCAAAGTCTGAGGCCGGTCGAGATGATACTGGCACATCTCACTCAGTGCCTTGTTGGCCTCCGCATTTTGCTCATTCAAGGAAAGGGCCCGCGAGGCAAAGAGGAGCACCGATTGCACATAGTGGCGGGTGAAATCGCCACGATTATTCCAGTTCTTCAAGATGGGTGCCGGAGTGAACGGCTGGCCCGCCTCTCTGTGAAAAAAAGCATCGCACCGGCGGGTGCTCTCGATGCGAAGCTGTTGGAGGGTGGCGTCAGAGAGCGAACCGCGTTTGTTTTCGCCCGCGGCCAGCGCCGCCAACGGCGCGAGCAGCAGGGCGGCAAGAAAAATGAGGGTAAGGTTCATTTCTCGGTTTGCATAAACCGGTTGCCTGTACCTTGATCGGTCACAGGCCCGGGGGATTTGACGGTGCAGCCTGAGGACTGATCGGTCAGCAGGACCGGTTGGCGGCTTCGGTTGTTCAGGGTGATTTCTCTGGCAAAAGTCTTACCGATGTCTTCCCCGTCCTGACGGAAAGTCTCCCCGCAGGCCACCATGAGGTTGGAGGTTAAGGGGAGATCGGCAGCGTCTTTGTAGCGGCCCGCGTAGAAGCCGCTGAAGCCGTCGTCATTGATGACGATCAGTTTCGTGCTGTGGCGGGCAGGCGGTGGCGAGGCAAAAGCGAGTGCACCAACGGCCAGGAAGAGTAGCAGGTTGAGGAGGAGTCTGGGGGTGGGTTTCATGTTGGTGGAATCCATCTCAACGTTTTGGGGTCACCACGAGGATGCCCCAAGGATCAAGCGGTGGCAGTTCGATGCGGGTGAATTCACCCGACGGGGTCGTGTCGAGATGGAGGTGCTGCACCAAAGGCTCATAAGCGGCGGATTGCAGAGGGCCGAGACGATCCGTGGGCTTGCGCAGGGAGCGGGCTTTTTCCTCGGCATCGGTATGCGCGGCGGCATCAAAGGGCTTGGGCGTGCGCAATTGAATGTCGAGGGGCTGATTCCCGAAGAAGGCAGCCGTCCGCAGCTTGAGCACCGCGGGCTGGGAGGCTTTTTCGTTCCAATCCACCAAATGAATGACCACCGCGTCGCCCGAGCTGCCCGGAATGGCCCGAAGGAAGGCGTAGAGCTTCCGGTTCTCGCCTTCGAGGATGAGGGGAGAGGATTGGCCGTAGCGATCCTCTGGGATGCCGGGGCCGAAGGCTCCGGCCGTGCCATAGCGGTCGAGGAAGCGGTCGTTGGCGCGGACAAACGCGAAGAGGTCGGCGTATTCCCCGGGCTTGCCGAAGTAGCGATCTCCCCCTCCCTCTCCTTTGGTCTGCTCAAAACAATCCCATGGCACGGGGGACAGGCCGCCGGAAGCATAGGCGGTGGCAATGGCCTGACGGCGCAATCGGACCAGCCAGAGCGGATCGTAAGCCTTGCCCATGGTCTTGGGAGTGCCGAAAACCTGGATCTTGCCGAGGGCGAGAGCGCGCTGGGCGCATTCATAGATACGCGCGGGCTGGGCGCTGGCGACCATCAACTCGGAGAGCGCAAAATCGAACTCCCGGTAATAGGGCCGCTCCCAATTCTGGTAGGAGGTGTTGTTGCAGGACATCGGCACGCGCCGGCCCGCATGCGCGTCGAGGCGTGAGCGAAGCCAGCGATAGAAGTCGACCATGGACGCGGCCTGAAAGCGTTCGAAGTGACCGAACAACGGCGTTTTCCTGATCATGCCTTTGATCTTCTCGCTGGTTTCGGTATCGCTCCAGTCCACGCCGGTGTGACCGGTCGGTAGCGAGGTCTGGCGAAGATACGCCGCATAATCAAAATGGTCCACATTCGTGACCCCAAGGGCGGCGAGTTCGGAGCCCTGGAGCGTGGTTTTTAGGTAATCACGGAAGCCACGGATGCAATCAGGGCAGTAACAGCCCGCGCCCACTTCCGCCACGGCGTGGTTTCCACTGGCTTCATCGCGCTGAAGAATTTCCGTTCCGGCGTCGAGTTGCATGAGGCAGTTGGCGAGAAAGGCTCCACGATAGGCCGGATTATTCACGCAACCGCTGGAGCGAATTCCTTTCCAGTCCTTCTGGAAGTCGGGGACGATCGGCCGGCCGGCGATGTCCAAGAGGCACAGAGATTTCTTCATGGCGAGATCCTCTGCGGGGCTACCGCCATCGGGAACGCCGGTGTGGCCGGATGTAGCGCCGCCGTAGAGGCAGCCGGCGGCTTTGACGCGCGCGATCTTGGCTCGCTCCTGTTCCGCCCCGCTTTCGATATAGGTCCACTCCAGCCGGGTGACATGAAAATCGGCCAGCGCCTTGAAGGTGTCCTGCGGATCGTTCCTATTTTTAGGATGGAACCGGAGTGACCGCATCGTGACGTCGCTGGCGGCAGGAACTCCGGTCGGACGGGCGGGCGGCGGCGTGGCCAGTTCGGAAATGAGGGGGGTCGCACGGGCACTGAGGCAACCCAATCCGAACGCGAGGAAGGCCAAGGCTTTTTTCATGACAAGGATCAGTGGCCGGTCGGCTCCTTTCCGTTCCAGCGTTTGTCCTCCCACCTGGGCGGCTGGTTTCCGCGATTCCATTCGTCCCATTTGACCTGCAGTTCCTGTACACGGGCGGGTTCTTTGGCGGCGAGATCTTGGGCTTCGCCCTTATCCTCGGCGAGGTTGAAGAGCCGCACCGGCTCAGCCAGGCCGGCCTTCACGAGTTTCCAGTCACCTTGGCGGACGGCGAACTGCGGTCCCACCCGCCAGAAAAGGGCGTCGTGGGGTGCCGTTTCCGTTTTTTTCTCAAGCAGCGGGAGCAGGTTCACGCCGTCGAGCTTCCATTCCGGGTCGATCTTGCCCCCGGCGGCGGCCAGGGTGGTGGGCAGGATGTCGAGTTGGATGACCGGATACTCCACGATCTGTCCGGCCGGGATTTTCCCCTTCCAACTGACGATGAAAGGCTCGTGGATGCCGCCTTCCCAGAGAGTCCACTTGGTGCCGCGGAAGGGCTTGCTGTCCTCGGCGGCTCCCGCCCCGTTGTCGCTCAAGAAGAAGATCAGGGTGTTCTCCTCAAGTCCGAGCTCGCGGATCTTGTCGAGAATCCGGCCGGTGATCTCATCGAGCTGCAGGATGTCGGCGAGGCGCTTGCGGCGGGGCAGGGGCAGCGAGGCATCCGTGCGGCTGAGCCACGGTTCCGCCCCGACCTGCTTCGCGTGGATGGCGGTGAACGGAACATAAAGAAAGAACGGTTTTTTCTGATGGCGCTCCAGGAACGCGAGGGCCTCGTCGCCGAAGGCATTCATGAAGTTCTCCGGCGTGGGAACGTGGTCCTTGCCCCGGTAGAGCGTCGCGGGCGGATTGCCCAATTCCCTGCCATCCCCCCTTTCGATGCCGTAGGGCAGAATGCCAAAGAACTCGTCGTAGCCGCGTTCCGTCGGGAAGCACCAAGGGGCGTCGCCTAGGTGCCACTTGCCGATCATGCCGGTGACGTAGCCCAGGGCTTTCATCCGCTGGGGAAAGAGAACGGCCGCCCGATCCAGCGAGCGGACCGCGATCTCCTCCCCGGTTTTACCGCCCTCGGCGTTGGCCTCGAACCCGAACCGCTGCTGGTAGCGACCGGTCATCAGTCCGGCCCGGGTGGGACTGCAGGTGCAGCCGCTCACGTAGCCGTTCAGGAATTTCGCGCCGCCTGCAGCCAGTTGATCGATGCGCGGGGTTTTGATTTGCCGGTTGCCGTAGGTCGAGAGGTCGGAATAGGCGAGGTCGTCGGCGAGGAAGACGATCACGTTGGGAGGTTGTGAGGTGGATTCGGCGGCTTGCGTCCCCGGACTCCAAGCGGCCAGCAGGCCGAGGGCGAGAAGCAGGCGGGATTTGTTTTTCAAGGCCGGCGGATGATTTCCTGGCACGCTTCGGTGAGTCAAAGTTTACGCACGGTGACCCGATAGAAGAGGGAG
This sequence comes from Verrucomicrobiota bacterium, assembly GCA_010024525.1. Classification (GTDB taxonomy): domain Bacteria; phylum Verrucomicrobiota; class Verrucomicrobiia; order Methylacidiphilales; family Verrucolacustridaceae; genus Verrucolacustris. The sequence goes on from RGGS01000018.1 coordinate 11,074, forward strand.
GATCCGGCGGGGACCACGGAGATCTCGCGCCATTCGGAGTCGGTGCCCGCCGGTAAAATTGTCGGGGAGGAAGTGTCGTTTTCCCAACTACCCGTGGAGAAGGAGGCCCGTTTTTCCAGCGCCACGGTGACAGAGGGATCAAGCGTCTTGGCCCGCAGGTAGCGGACCTTGATCGTTCCCTGATCGTTCCAAACTTGCAGGGCGTTGGGTACGGAGTTCCATTGCCGGGGGGGGAGAGCCAAGGCGTACTCCAGCAAGTTGGCCAGGCCGTCCTGGTCGGGGTCGGCCAAATCACCCCAGAGGGTGGCCTCGGCGGCGGGGTTGGCCAGCTCGGCAGAAGAAAAATATTGCTGCCGCCAATCCTGGTAGGTCGGGGCCACGGTGAGTTCAAAGGAAGCGGTGGTGGACTGCCCGCCGGTGTCGGTGGCCTGGACCGAGACGGTGGAGGTTCCGGCCGGCCCGGGCAGGGTCAGGTTGAGGATACGGTTGCTGATCGTGGCGGTGACCACGTTGGAGTTGCTGTTTTGGGAGATGGCCAAGGCGAGCGGGCTCTCCCCGTCCTCCACATCGTCAAACACGCCGGTCAGGCTGATGGGGAGACTGGCCTGGGAGGGGGAGACGCGGCGATTGGTCAGGCCGGAGGTGACCGGGGTGCTGTTGACGCCCCCGGCCGCACCGTAGGCAAAGCTGTCCGTGCGGAAGGGTTCAGCGGGCAGACCCTCGCTGTTGAAGAGGTTGCAGCGGGGATAGTTCTGGAAAGCATAGCGGACGTAAACAGGAGCGGGCACATCGGTGCGGTTGGCCAGGCGGACTTGGTTGGTGGAGAGGATGCGTGCCTCGGTGGCCCAGCGGAAGACGCCGTCATTCCCCGCCAAGGCGAAGCCACCCAGCCGGTTGGAGGAGAGGGAAACGGGCGGGAAGTTGGTGGAGGTAAGGGTGCCGGGGATGAAGCGGGACTGGGTTTCCTGGGCGTCGGGTTCGGAATC
>RGGS01000171.1 GCA_010024525.1 Verrucomicrobiota bacterium
CGATGAAGGCAATGGGTCCGTTCTGGCTCTACGCGGGCAACACTCTGTCGTTGGCCACTCTCAACGTCCTGGGGACGGTCCTCTCGAGTGCCCTGGTGGCCTATGGATTTTCCCGGATCGATTGGTATGGCCGTGACCGTCTTTTTTTTGTGCTCCTGATGACCATGATGATTCCCTTTCCCGTGGTGATGGTCCCCCTCTACACGCTTTTCCGGGAGCTGGGATGGATCGGTACCATGGCCCCCCTGTGGGTCCCGGCCTTCTGTGCCAGCGCCTTTCACGTATTTTTACTGCGGCAGTTTTTTCTCACGATTCCGCGTGAGCTCTCCGAGGCCGCCCGGATCGACGGCTGTAGCGAGTGGCGCATCTTCTGGCAGATCATCCTTCCCCTCACCCGACCTGCCTTGCTGACCGTGGCCTTGTTTCAGTTCATGGCCACATGGAACGACTTTCTGGGCCCCCTCATTTTCCTGACGCGGCAAAAGGATTTCACCCTATCGCTGGGTCTGCAGGCCTTGCAGAGCCAGCAAGGAGGCACTGCTTGGCACCACTTGATGGCCGCCTCCACCTTGGTGGTACTTCCCGTGTTGGTCCTTTTTTTTCTAACCCAGAAGTCGTTCCTTCGCGGGATCTCGACCACCGGACTCAAGTAACTTGACAGGTCAATGACCTGCCGAATTGCCCAAGGCCAGCCCCCGCCCCATGATGGTGGATTCTCATGGCCAAGGTGATTTTAGAAAATCTTGTGAAGACCTACCCCGGGGAGAAGGGTAGGCCGGATAAGGTTGCGGTGGATCATATCAGCCTGGAAATCGAGGATCACGAGTTCCTAGTCCTGGTCGGCCCGTCCGGCTGCGGCAAGACCACCACTCTCCGCATGATTGCCGGACTGGAGGAGATTACCTCTGGGACCATCTCCATCGACGGGCGCAAGGTCAACGACGTCGCCCCCAAGGATCGCGACATCGCGATGGTCTTCCAAAACTACGCTCTCTATCCCCACATGTCGGTGTACGACAACATGGCTTTTGGCCTGAAACTCCGGGGATTACCCAAGGAGGAAATCCGCCGCCGGGTGGAGAATGCCGCTGGTACGCTGGGCTTGCGGGAACCTGACAACCTACTGGAGCGAAAACCCAAGGCCTTGTCGGGCGGTCAGCGTCAGCGGGTCGCTCTAGGCCGGGCCATCGTGCGACAACCCAAGGCCTTCCTCTTTGACGAGCCACTTTCCAATCCCGTGCTCTGGCCGCGTACCGGGATCGGGAAATCGTCCTGGGCATCCGGCCTGAGCATCTGGAGGAGACCGAGGCGGATGCAGGATTTTCCGCCCTGATGGACGTGGTCGAACCCATGGGAGCGGAAACCTACCTGTACCTAAGGACTTCCCGGCATTCGCTGGTGGTGCGCAGCCGACGACCCGAGGAAAAACGCGCCGAAGGGAAAACCCACCGTTTTGCCGTTGACCTGAAGCAGACAAGGTTTTTTGATCCCCAGTCAGGAGTCGCGTTGGCGGCACCCTAGAACATCCATCGATGCAAAGAAAACTGCGTTTCGGTATGGTTGGGGGAGGACGTGGTGCCTTTATCGGTGCGGTCCACCGGATGGCGGCCTGCCTTGACGGAACGGCAGAATTGGTGTGCGGTGCGCTGAGTTCCAGCCCAGCCAAAGCCCGGGCCAGCGCAATGGACTGGTTCCTCCCCACCGAGCGCGCCTACGCATCTTACACGGAAATGTTTCGACGGGAGACCCGGCTGCCCCCCAGTCGCCGGATGGACTTTGTCATCATCGTCACGCCCAACCACGTCCATGCCCCGGCCATTTTAGCAGCCCTAGAGGCCGGCTTCCCCGTGGCCTGCGACAAACCCCTTTGCTTGTCCTTGGCCGAGGGTAAGAAAATAGCGGCGGCCATTCGGCGGACACGATTGCCCTTTTTGCTCACCCATAACTACTCGGGGTATCCGATGGTCCGGCAGGCCCGCGTCATGGTCCGGGCGGGCCGGCTGGGACGAATCCGGAAAATCCTGGTAGAATATCCCCAGGGGTGGTTGGCCACCCGGTTGGAAACTACCGGTCAAAAACAGGCCGGATGGCGCACCGACCCGAAACGGGCGGGCGCCGCCGGCTGCATGGGCGATATCGGCACCCATGCCCATCATCTTGCAGAATATGTTTCGGGCAGAATTCTGCAGGAGGTTTGCGCCGATCTCACCCGCTTTGTCCGGGGAAGAAAACTGGATGACGATGGAAACGTGTTGCTCCGTTTTGACCAAGGCGTCAAAGGCGTCCTTCATGCCAGCCAGATTTCTGTAGACGAGGAAAACGGTCTTTCCCTGAGAATTTACGGCGAGAAGGGTGGCCTTGAGTGGCGACAGGAGGAACCGAATACCCTGATCTGGAAGCGCCTGGACTCTCCAAGACAAATCCTCCGAGCCGGAAGAAATTACGGCCATCTGGATGAGCACGCCCGTTCGGCTTGCCGTCTGCCCGCGGGTCATCCCGAAGGTTATCTTGAGGCGTTCGCCAACCTCTATGTGGCTTTCAACAGGGATCTGGAGGCCTGGCGGACAGGCCGTAAACTCACGGGAGACTATCCAGGCATTCATGAGGGCTTGCGGGGCATGTCTTTTCTTGAAGCCGTGGTTCGAAGCTCGCGCGCGGGTGGACGTTGGACCAAGCTCCCCTTCGGATGATGCCACGCCCCGTCACCCTTTTCACCGGCCAATGGGCCGACCTCTCCTGCGATGAAATTTGCCGGAAAGCCAAATCGTTTGGCTATGACGGGTTAGAATTGGCCTGCTGGGGGGATCACGTGGAAGTGGATCGGGCTGCGACCGACCCCTCCTACGGAAAGACCAAACGGGCGTCTTTGGAAAAACACGGCCTGCAGCTTCACGCCATCTCCAACCATCTGGTCGGCCAAGCGGTCTGCGACCGGATCGATGCCCGCCATCAGTCGATACTTCCTGCCCGCGTTTGGGGCGACGGTCGGCCGGAGGGGGTCCAGATCCGGGCAGCCGAGGAAATGATCCGAACCGGCCAAGCCGCCAAGGCGTTGGGAGTTTCCGTGATCAACGGATTCACCGGATCCTCGATTTGGCCCCTGCTCTACTCTTTTCCGCCGGTGGCTCCGAACCAACTGGCCGAGGGCTTTACTGATTTTGGCCGTCGCTGGAAACCCATCCTGGACGAATACCGCAAGCTTAGCGTGCGTTTTGCCCTGGAAGTTCACCCCACCGAAATTGCTTTTGACACGGTCACTTCTGAACGGGCCTTGGAGGCAGTGGATGGTCACCCCTGTTTTGGTTTTAACTATGATCCCAGCCACCTGGCTTATCAAGGCGTGGATTACGTGGAGTTTCTCCATCGCTTCCCTAAAAGAATTTTTCATGTCCACATGAAGGACGTGACTTGGTCCAGTCAGCCAGGATCCTCCGGCACATTTGGGGGACATTTGCCGTTCGGCGACCGCCGGAGAAACTGGGATTTCCGCTCTCTTGGCCATGGGCGGGTGGACTTCGGCAGGATTGTCCGCGCCCTCAACGAAATCGGCTACCAAGGCCCCTTGTCGGTGGAATGGGAGGATCCGGGCATGGATCGCGAGCATGGTGCCCGTGAAGCCTGTGCGTTTGTCCGGCGGGCAGATTTTCCCGCATCTGACCGGGCCTTTGACGCGGCTTTTGATACGTGAAGGAGGATGCATGGTGATCTCTCCCCATCCCGATATCCGGATCGGTACCATGGCCGGCAAAGGGCGACGCACCCTGGAATACATGCGCCATCTGGTGCCCTTGGGATTTGAATCCTTTCAGAT
>RGGS01000172.1 GCA_010024525.1 Verrucomicrobiota bacterium
CGAGGATTATGACGACTACGATGACTACGACGATAAATACGACGATTATGGTGATGATGCTCCGCTTGATCAAGCTGTGCATCCTCTGCATCCATCGTAAGATGCTTTCTTCTGCCCACAGCAGCATACAAGGAATGGTCTTCACGCAAACGCAGGCGTTTGCGGATATTTTCCAGGGGGGTTTGGGCCGAGGGATCCTTGGTTTTGATTTTAGCAAAAAGTTCCGACAGTTGGTGGAGGGGCAGGGCGTTGATTTCGGGCAGGGTTCTGCCTGACATCCGCCAGAAGGTGGTTTCCGGGCGGTAGCGACGCCCGGAACAGTCCGGGCAGGGGCGATAGGCTCGGTAGCGAGCGAGAAGGATGCGGACGTGCATCTTGTAGGTTTTGGTCTCCAGCCAACGAAAGAAGCCACGAACCCCATACCAGTCGCCGGAATCCCACAATTCCTGAAGTTCCCGGGTTGTTCCTCTTTCCCCCTCGATGACGAATCTCTGTTGTTCCCGGGTGAGTTCCTTGAACGGAACTTCCAGGGGAATGCGGTGCTTGCGGCAGGCTCTTTCCAGGTCCTGCTGGCACTCCTCAAAGCTGGCCGTTTGCCAAGGTTTGACGACCCCTCCCGCGAGGGTGAGGTTGTGATCGGGCAGGGCGAGACTCTCGTCGATCTCGATCACCCGTCCGAATCCGCGGCAGATCGGACAGGCGCCCAAGGGATGATTAAAGGAGAAGAGAGCGGGGGCAGGATCATGAAAGTCCCTTTCATCCCGTGGGCAGAAATAGCGGTCGGAATAAAGAAGAATGGCGTTGGGATCCTTGACCCGGGCGACGGCGGCCACGCCTTTGCCATAGCGCAAACAGGAGGTGAGGGCTTCGGCCAGCCGGGGTTTGCCCGCCACCGAAAGGGGAAGGCGATCTTGAATGACGTGAAGAAGAAGGTTTTTTTCCTTGGGGGTGTGTTGGAGGGCATGGGTCAGGGCCTCCAAACCGGCGCTTTCATCCAACCGAAAGGGTTGGCCTTGGAGAAGGACCCTCCGGAACCCTTGGCGGGCAAGGAAGGCGGCCGCCTCATCCGCCGGAGTCTTTTGGGGAAAGGGGATGCGGAAAAGAAACCAGGCTTCCTGGTCAGGGTATCGCTTGAGGAGATCGGCTAGAATGGAGTGCGGGGTCCATGGGCGGATCGTTTGGGAGCAGTCGGGGCAGGTGAGTTCGGCCAAACGAGGAAAGAGGAGTTTCAGGTGATCGGCAATTTCGGTGACGGTGCCGACCGTGCTCCGGGAGGAGCGGACCGGATTGGATTGGCCCAAGGCGATAGCCGGAGGGATGCCCTCGATGCGGTCAACCCGGGGACGATCCATCCGTTCCAAAAACTGGCGGGTGTAAGGGCTGAAGGTTTCGGCGTAGCGGCGCTGACCTTCGGCATAGAGGGTATCGAAAGCGAGGGAGGATTTTCCGGATCCGGAGGGGCCGGTCAGGACATGGAACATTCCGAGGGGGAGATCGAAGGACAGATTCTGGAGATTGTTTTGGCAGGCGCCTTCAACGCGGATGGATCCGGAATCTTGCATGGGGTGGGAAGACTAGCCCGATTCCGACCGGGGACAAATGACAGACTTGGTCTGCGGGCAAAAAACCCTACGTTAGGCAAAATGCAACATCGACTTCGCAAGCTCCTGCACCGTTTGCGGCTCAGTCCGGAGCACCTGAAGGCCGGGCAGGTCGGGAAATGGCTGGGGCGACATGGGGTAAATCCCGATCTCTGGAGTTTCCGGCGCGGTCCGGTGGCCCGGGCGATGGTGGCGGGTTTACTGCCGGCGACCAGTCCCCTGTTGGGCTTGCATCATATTTTGGCGGTGGTTTTGGCCGTATTTTTGAGGGCGAATGTGCCCACCGCCATCGTGGTGCAAATGGCCAACAACCCCTTTACGATCCCGATCTACTACACGGCGGCCTATCATTTGGGGGAGATTATCCTGGGAAGACCGATCCGGTATGAAGGGGGTCTACCGGAGAAGATGAAGAGATTGGATGCGGCGGAAGGGGCCCGGGCCAAGCTGCGCATGCTGGCCGGGGATCTGGCCAACGTCGCAGTCCCCCTGACCGTCGGTTGCACGGTCATCGGGGTGGTGGTTTCTTTGGCCGGGTATGGGCTGATCTACATTCTCTGGCCGGCGGAGGAGAAACCGCTCAAAGAAGATTAAACGGATTTTTCCCGCCTCGTGCTGCGAAGGTGGATGGTCTTGTGTTCCAAATCGTGCACGGCACGGATGTAGCGCACGGTACGACTGCGAGCCCGCATGAGGATGGAATGGGTGATGGCTTTGTGGCCGATGAGTTTGACGCCCGGCAGGAGGGGGCTCTCGATGATGCCGGTGGCGCAGAAGATGGCGCTGTCCCCGGTGACAATGGTGTTGGATCGGTAAATCTTTTGGATTTCACTTTCCGGCACCCCCGAAACTTCCCGGGCCTTGGCTTCCGGATTGGGAAACCACATCCGGAGTTGGATTTCGCCGCCCAGGGCGCGCAAGGCGGTGGCGGTGAGAACGCCCTCGGGGGATCCACCGATGCCGACATAAAGATCGATGCCGGAATCGGGCAGGGAAGGAGCGACGGCGGCGGTAATGTCTCCGTCGGCGATGGTTCGCAGGGAGGCCCCGGCTTGGCGAATGGCATCAATAAACGGCTGGTTTCTGGGGCGATCCAGCACAAGAACCACCATGTCGCCGACGCGTTTGTGCAGAATCTTGGCCAAGCGCTGAAGCGTCTCTGTCAGGGGCGCATCTAAAAAATTGGCTTCCGGATCCTCTTTTTGCAGGACGCGGGCGACTTCGGGACCGTAGGCGATTTTGTGGGAGTAATAACTGGGAATGTTGCGCATGACCGGCTGCTTGGCGTCATGGGGCAACTCCGCCGCCGCCATCACGGAGATCGCATTGGGAGATCCATTGGAGAGATTGGTCGTTCCGTCCACCGGATCGAGGGCGATGTTGAAACGGGGGGATTCCGGGCCCCACTTTCCGAGGCGGTCGCCCAAAAAAATTCCGGGCGCCTCGTCCTTGATGCCTTCGCCGATGACAACCTCGCCCCGGATATCGACCAAATCAAAAACGCCCTGGATCGCGTCACACGCGGCAGCATCGGCTGTATTCTTGTCGCCCTTTCCGATAAAGCGCATGGCGTTCAAGGCGGCGTTCTCCGTGGCTCGGACGAATTCAAACTCCACCGTGCGTTCTGGGTCGTACATAAAATACTGAAGCTAAGAGATTAACCTAGATAGCCAAGGATATTCAGGACTTTCGCTGAGGTTAGCTTGACGAAGATTGGTCCTAGGTATTAAATACGGATTCATGCGTAAAATGTTGATCATAGCGATTTTGGGATCATTGGCCTGTCCTCTGATGGCGGATGAGAAAGAGGCGATTCCGAATTTCCGTCCGGCCCAAGTTGAGCCAACGACCAACGGTGCCGTGGCTCCAACCAGCGACGCCACCCGTCCGCCGGATGGGATGACGAGCGATCTGCCCGTCGCCATCGATAAAGAAATCAGCCTCAATAAAATTTACACCTATTGGAATGAACAAAAAAAAGGAAGTAGACCTCCGTCTCAGAATGCCTCAATGGCCTTCGAGCCGAAGTACTGGGATTACGGGGCGGTCACCGCCAAGGAAATGCAGGATCGGAAGGGGAATATTTTTGTGATTAATTGGCAGAATGACGGGAGACCGGGCGATTTTACCGTTCGTCTGGACTACCGACAGGCCAATACCCGGGAAAAGGTCATGACCAAGACCCAGGACTACAAAAACTTTGATGGCTA
>RGGS01000173.1 GCA_010024525.1 Verrucomicrobiota bacterium
GCTCCAGAACGGCGATCTGGTCGCTGACATGCTCCACTACGGCCAGGTCATGGGCAATAAACAGGTAGGTGAGGTTGAGTTGTTCCTGGAGATCCATCAGCAGATTGACGATCTGGGCCTGGACGGAGACATCGAGGGCACTGACCGGTTCGTCGCAGATGATGAATTCCGGTTCCACGGCCAGTGCGCGGGCGATGCCGATGCGTTGGCGTTGTCCCCCGCTGAATTCGTGGGGAAAGCGCCGGGCGTGGGCGGGATCAAGACCGACCAACCGAAGAAGTTCTGCCACTCGGCTCTGGCGGTCGGGGGCGGTCATTTTTGGGAAATGAATTTCCAGGGGTTCCGCCAGGATAGTGCCAATCCTGAGTCGCGGATTCAGCGAGTTGTAGGGGTCCTGAAAAACCATCTGAATCTTTTTGCGGTAGGGGCGGAGTTCGGTGCCCTGTAAGGAACTGATTTCCTGGCCTTGATAACGGACCAAACCGGAGGTGGGATCCACGAGTCGCACGATCACGCGACCGAGGGTGGTTTTGCCCGAACCGCTTTCCCCGACGAGACCCAGAGTGGTTCCTTTTTCAATCTGCAGGGACACGTCATCCAGGGCTTTGACGGCCCCCGTCTGGCGCTGGAGAAGTCCCGAGCGTACAGGAAAATGGACCGAGAGGTTGTGGACTTCGACGAGGGGGTTCATAGAAGGGGTTATGAATCTTTAAGTAAGAAGGTCTGTAGGGCCGCGTTCCATCGCGGCCATGGCCCCGGCGGAGCGGGGCCCTACAGAGTGTTGAGCCTTGAAGATAGAATTCATTTTGCGGCCAATAGGGCGCGATCGATGGAGGCGAGGCGCCTGGTTTTTTGGCCTAACCGAGGAATGCAGTCGAGCAGGGCCTTGGTGTAGGGATGTTGGGGTGACCGGAGTATCTCCTTTACCGGTCCCTGTTCCACGAGTTTGCCGTCGAGCATGACCAAAACGCGGTCGGCAAAGTTGGCCACAATGCCGAAATTGTGGGTGATGAGTAGAACCGACATACCGAACTTTTGTCGCAAGTCGCGGAGCAGGTCCAGGATCTGGGCCTGAATCGTCACGTCCAAGGCGGTGGTGGGCTCATCGGCCACCAGCAACTTGGGTTGGCAGGCCAAGGCCATGGCGATCATGGCGCGTTGTTGCATGCCGCCGGAGAGTTGGTGGGGGTAATCCCGTGAGCGCAGTTCCGGGTCCCGGATGCCAACCAGTCCGAGCAGTCGGGCAACCTCCGCGTCCACGTCCGCAATGGCCGGTTGGTGAAGGCGAAGGGCCTCGGAAATCTGAAATCCGATGGAGAAAACCGGATTCAAGGAAGTGGAGGGCTCCTGAAAGATGTAGGCGAGTTTTCCGCCGCGCGCCCGGCGCAGGTCGGTATCCGAGCAGGTCAGGAGATCCGTGCCGTCCTGCCATACAACCTGACCGGATAGCCGGCATGCGGGGGGAGGAGGCGTTAACCGGGTCAGGGCCAGGGCGGCGGTCGTTTTACCGGAACCGCTTTCCCCGACCACGGCAACGGTTTCGCCCGGGGCGATGGAAAAGGTTACATTCTCCACGGCCACGATGGTTTTAGCCCCGGAGGAGAACTCCACGCGGAGATTTTGGACATTGAGGAGGGGGGAGGGTTTCATTTTCCTGGCAGGCGGAAGCGGGGGTCGACCGCATCGCGCAAGGCATCGCCGAAGAGGTTGAAGGCGATCACGGTGATGATAATGGCGACTCCGGGGGTCAGGAGCCACCAGAAGTTCAGCATAAAGATTTTAATATCCTGCGCCTGACCCAGCATCAAACCCCAAGAGGAGGAGGGTTCCTGAATTCCCAAACCCAGGAAGCTGAGGGCGGCCTCGCCCAAAATATAACCGGGAACGCTCAGGGTGGCGGCGACAATCAGATAGCTGAAGGTGTTGGGGAGCAGGTGGCGGAAGAGAATCGTCCATGGGCTTTGGCCAATAATGTTGGCAGCCAGGATGAAGGGGCGTTCCCGCAGGGAAAGGACAAGGCCCCGGACGACTCGGGCGGTGCCGGCCCAACCGAGGGCGGAGAGAATCACGACGATCATCAGAAAAGTGGCGTCGGAGGGAAGGCGGGAGGAGAGGGCAGCCCGAAGGGCCAGCAATAGGTAGAGGCCGGGAACAGCCATGAGGAATTCGGTCAGCCGCATGGCGAGAGAGTCGGCCCACCCGCCCAGATAGCCGGCGAGGCCGCCGATGGTCAGACCCAGGATGCTCGTGAGGGCCACTCCCACGAGACCGATACCCAGCGAGATGCCGGAGCCGTAGAGAAGCCGGGTGAAGACATCACGACCGGTGGCATCGCTGCCCAGGAGATAGACATAGGCTGGAGAGGGAGCGCTGAAAAGATGTCGATCGGAAGGAATGAGGCCGAAAAGTTTGTAAGGAGCCCCCTGAGAGAACCAAGCGAGCGGGGCGGCTTGGCCGGGCAGGGGTTCGTAGGTGGCGGTGGAGGGATCGACCAGTTTGTAGAGGCGGACGCAAAGTCGGCCGCCCTGCCAGACCAAGGCCGTGGGAGGGTGGTAGGTGCGTTGGAGATTCTGGGTGGAGGGAATCGTGGGAGAAAGGAAGGGAGCCAAGAGCGCCATGCCATAAAGGAGAACAAGGAGGCCGGCCGAGATCCATCCGGCTGGCCGACGAAGAAGATGGCGGAGGAGATCAGCGGCCATAACGAACCCTGGGATCGGACCACGCGAGAGCCAGATCGGAGATGAGGTTTCCAACAATCAGAAGCGTGCATCCGACGACGACGGAACCGAGAACCACGAACTGGTCCTCACGGATGAAGGCCTCGTACACCAGACGGCCCAGGCCCGGATAGTTCATGACATTTTCCACCAGCAAAGAACCGCTCAACAAACCGGCAAAGGCATACCCGATGGTGCTGAGGAGTGGATTGAGAGCGTTGCGAAGCACGTGACGAAAGAGCACGACTCGTTCTGCCAACCCCTTGGCGCGGGCGGCGGTGACGTATTCGGCCCGGAGAACATCCAGCACATTGGCACGGAGTACCCGGAGCATCCCTGCGACGCCTCCCAATCCAAGAACCAAGGTTGGGAGAATGAGGTGATGGGCGATGTCGAGGATCTGGTAGGGTGGGGAAAGAAAGTCGTGATCCAGAGAGGTGAGCCCGCCGATGGGAAACCAACCGGTACGCGCGGCCATCCAAACGGCGAGCAGGGCGAGGAAAAATTCCGGGATGGCCAAGGCAAAGTAAGCGGCGCCGGAAGTGAGCCGGTCGATCCAACCCCCGGGACGGGCAGCGGCCAGAACCGCCAAGGGAATGGCAAGAGCCCAGGCGAGCAACAGAGAAGTGAGGGAGAGAAGAATGGTGGCGGGGGCCCGTTGGGCGATGAGCTGACCGACCGGCACCTTGTAGGTCCAGGAATAACCAAAATCGAGACGGAGGACGTTGCCGAGCCAGCGGAGGTACTGCTCGTACCAAGGACGATCCAGGCCGAAGGATTTCTGCAGTTCGGCAATCAGGGCGGGATTGATATCCCGTTGGGCTTTGACGGGAGTGAGAAAATCACCCGGAGCCAGGCTCATCAGGGCAAAGACCAGTAGGGTCACCGCGAGGAGCATGGGGATGAGCGCCGCCAGACGGCGAAGGATGAAGGCGGTCATGGGATGAACATGGGGGTCCAGAGTTCGTCCAGATTCCAGACAAGGGAACCCAAGGGGGGAATTTTGATGTTTTTCCAGCGATCCTTGAGGCCGACATAGGCGTTGGCGGTGACGAGATAGATATAGGGAGTTTCATCACTCATGATTTTCTGAA
>RGGS01000174.1 GCA_010024525.1 Verrucomicrobiota bacterium
CAGATTGGGGGCATGGCTCAAGCAAAAGAAAGGAAGTCTATTCCATCCACGGTGAAGGTCAGGTTGATGAAGGAAAACGGCAAACCGGGGGAGGTGCGTGAGGTGCCCAAGGTGGTGAAATCGGACAAGGAGTGGGCGGCAAGACTGACGATCGAGCAGTTCCGGATCGGCCGCACGGAGGGCACGGAAAGGGCGTTTTGCGGGGTCTTTCACGACAACCACCGGAAAGGGGTCTATTTCTGCGCAGGATGCGGTCTGCCGCTCTTTCTCTCGGGGGACAAGTTCGACTCCGGGACAGGCTGGCCGAGCTTTTTTCAGCCTTTTGCAGAGGAAAATATCGGGGAGCAAACAGACAGCACCTTGGGGATGACCCGGACGGAGGTTCATTGCGTTCGTTGTGACATGCATCTGGGGCACGTTTTCCCGGACGGGCCGAAGCCGACGGGACTGAGGTACTGCATCAATTCAGCGGTTTTGAGTTTTCAGGAGGAAGGGCAAGTTCCGGCGGTGGAGACGATCTATCTGGGGGCGGGCTGTTTCTGGGGGGTGGAGGAGGTGTTTGCGCAGTTTCCCGGAACGAAAAGCACGGAAGTGGGCTACGCGGGGGGAGCGACCAAAGATCCGACGTATGAATCCGTTTGCTCGCACACCACGGGACATGCGGAGGTGTTGCAGTTGGAGTACGAGACCAAGAAAACGGATACAGCCAAGGTGCTGGAGTATTTTTTCAAGATCCACGATCCGACCACGTTGAATCGGCAGGGGCCGGATGTGGGCGATCAGTACAGGTCGGCGATCTTTTTCACCCGACCGGAGCAGGAAGAAGTGGCAAGGGAAGTGATCGCCAAGCTAACGGCGAAAAAAGAGTTTTCGCGCCCGATCGTAACGCAGGTCGAATTCGCCGGGCCGTATACCAAGGCGGAGGAGTATCATCAGAAATATTTTGCCAAGCACGGAGGAGGGGGGTGTCACGTTCCGCGCTGACCGCAGAACGTGAGATTAGAATGCAGGATTAGTTTGGTGAAGAACCCTGGGCGATGAGCCTGGGTTTTTTTTGTAGGGCATGATAAGTTGGGCTGAATGTTCCGAGCCAAAAACCATGGGTAGGGCGGCCTCGATGAGGGCGCCTGAGATGAGGGTTGGAGATTTGAAGTTTGAGCGCAGGCGGGATCATCGATCCCGCCCCACCTTAGCTTGAAGATTTGAGTCATCGGTTGGGCCCGGAAGATCCGACGCGTCGGGGCAGATTGCGATCGGTGAATAAGTGACGTGCGAAAGGCTGGGGATTTTACGAGGGAAAACGGGTTGTATGCGCCTTTATTTGAAGCATATCCGCAGGGTAAAAAAAAAGTTAGGGACGACTATTGACACGTAAAAGTCTCGTACTACATCTAGTCCCCTTGAACTCATTCAACACAACTCAATGGTGTTGCGGGCGCTATATACAATTTACGTATATTAGCGTAATTAATACCCAAAAGGCCCCCTCTGGAAGGTGGTTTTATGGGTCATTTCGTCGGAGTTCCTAAGGGAGAAAATCTATGATGCAGACTGAATTCACGGTGGGCGGACGGAAGTTCGTCTTGGACAAGAAAAAGGCGGAAGCGGCGTTTGCCGGCAAGAAAGTGATCCTTGGTAAGGAGACCATGACCTTCAACCTTCTCCCGCTGAAATACACCTGGGCCTACGACCTGTATCGCAAGATGAAGGCCAATCACTGGGAACCAGAGGACATCGGCATGGGCAAGGACATCGAACAGTGGAAAGACGGCAAGGTGGTGAGCGATGTGGAGCGGTGGATTATCCGGATGGGGATCGGATACTTTTCCGCGGCGGAGGGGATCGTGGGCGACAACATCCAGCACGTGGTGCGGGAGATGGTGACCGCCCCGGAACTCAAACTTGTGCTGGGGCGGCATGCCCATGAGGAAAATATCCACGCCGATTCCTTGCTCTACATGATCAGTTCGCTGGGGATCAATCCGCACGAGTGCGAGGCGATGTTTGAAGACGTGCAGTCGATCGTGAAAAAGAATGAGTTTGTCACGGGTATCTCCCGCGAACTACGCCGGGACCTGGACCTCACCCAGGCGGCGAATAAGCGACTTCTGGCCAAGAACATCTTTGTTTTCGGTCAGTGCATGGAAGGGACGCAGTTCTACGGGTTGTTCGGCATGGTGTTGTCGCTCTACCGGCAGAACAAGTTCCCCGGGATCGGCCAGATGTTCCGCTATACCCTGCGGGACGAATCGAACCACATTGAGGTCTTCCGCAACCTTTTCATGGATTTGGTGGAGGAGAACCGCGAGATCTGGAACGAGGAGTTCAAGGAAGAGCTCCGCCAGACGATGGCCACGGCGGTGGAACTGGAGAAGACCTTCATTAAGGACTGCCTGCCGGTCAACGCGGTGGGACTGAGCTTGGAAGATTTCCTCACCTACATCGACTACATCGCGGACCGCAGACTGGAGGGGGTGGGACTGAAGCCGCTGCGCGGCGAAGTGGCCAATCCTCTGCCTTGGCTGGCGGAGATGATGGACATCAAGAAGGAGCAAAACTTCTTCGAGGGTCGGGTGACGGAATACCAAAAGTCTTCGGCGTTGGCGGCGGTGCACGACGACGAACTCTGATTTACCCCCAGCAAAACACGAATCGGGAAGGAAACTGCCTATGAAGATGGATCGACGTGAAGTGGATGTGGACCAAGCGATGAAACGCTTTCTCAACCTGCCGGAGGGCAACAACCCGGCCTGGGCCAAGTCGGTGGAGGATGTGCAGGTCGACCTGCCCGAGATCGAGGTGATCGATGGCGAGGCACACCGGGCGTTCAGTCTGGCCGAAGTGGCGGAGATGGTGGGTCGCAGTCTGTCCCGCTGGCTGAAGGCCAAAGGGCAGGATTCGATTTTTACCGAGACGAACCGCCGCTGGGTTGCCCGGATTTGTACAGAAGTTGGTCGCAATCTGGCCCGTCAGGCTCTTGCGGAGCGCCCTTTGCGCCTCAAGATCGAGGACCTTCAAACCCTCGTGGAAAAAACCCTAGTCGACAACAATGCCTATGATGTGGCCCGGAGCCTGGTCTCCGAGCGGCGCGATCGGCCCGTGTCCGCGACCGGAGCGGGAGACGCCCCGGTATGTACCGCCCGATTGATCCGGCGGCAGGGGCAGGTGGTGCCATGGAACGAGGCCAAGATTGAAATTGCGGTATGCCAGGCCTTTTTGGCGCTGAGGATGGATGCGGCGGCGGCGCCGGAGATTGCCCGGGCGGTGACGGGTCGGGTGATGGAACTGGGGCAGGCCACGGTTCACATCGAAGAGGTGCAGGATCTGGTCCAAGAGGAGCTGATGCGGGCAGGCCACTACAAGGTGGCGGAGCGTTATATCATTTACCGGGCGATGCGCACGGAACAACGGGAGCGCAAGGCCCGCGGGGATGAGTCGGAGACCACGGAAGGCCATGCCGAGGGAATGGTGGTGGTGACGAATGCGGATGGTTCGACCTTCCTGTGGGACGGGGCGGATCTGCGCGCGCGGATCGAGTTTGCGTCGATCGGGCTGGATCTTTGCCTCGGTTCCGGGGAGATCGAGAAAGAGCTTCGGCGATCGGTGTTTGACGGCATCAAGCGCATCGATTTGAACAACACCATCAGCCTAAACGCCAAGACCCTAATCGAGAGGGATGCTGATTTCGCCAAGTTTGCCGGACGAATCCAGCTTTCCTTCATTTACGAGGAGGTGTTGGGTTGGGACATCGTGCGGGATGGGGTGGGGGCGTTGCGGGATTTTCACCGTCGCCGGTTCCGCGAAACAATC
>RGGS01000175.1 GCA_010024525.1 Verrucomicrobiota bacterium
ATTGCAGTACGACGACGTGATGAACCAGCAACGGACGGTGATTTATGCCTGGCGGACGGACATTTTGAATTCCACGGATCCGCGTCCCGAAGTGTTTGAGACGGTCGATGAGAGGATCAGTGCGGAAGTGGAGACCAGGGCCGGAACCGATCCGGTGGATCTGGACGGGTTGGTGCATTGGGCGAACTCCGCGATGCCGGTGGGTCTGCAGAAAGAGGATTTTCAGAAGGCCGGAGGAAAAGAGGAGTGGGCGAAACTTCTGAAGGCGAAGGTGCGGGAGGCCTACGAGGTCAAAGTGCGCTTTGAAAATCCCGAGGCGGTGAAGGCGCTGGAACGGTTTGTTCTGTTGGGAGCCATCGACCGGCTCTGGCAGGAGCATTTGTATGCGATGGACGGCTTGCGGACCTCGATCAACCTGCGGGCTTACGGGCAGAAGGATCCGCTGATCGAGTATAAGAATGAGGCGTTTTCCATGTTTGGGGAGCTGATGGGGCGGATCAAGGAGGAGGTCGTGCACAACCTTTTCCGGTCGGCCTCCAGCTTGTCGGCCTTCGAGAGCTTCCTTTCCGCGCTGCCGCAAAGGACGGGTCGGGGAGAGTTGCCCGTGCAGGCGCAGGCGCGACCGGTGGAGACGGAGGGTTCGATGAGCATGAGTGCGGGGGCGGACACCGCGGTGGAGCAGGCGCTGGCTCCGATGAAGAGGCAGGGGCCCAAGCTGGGCAGGAATGACCCATGTCCGCTGGATGCCAAGAAGAAGTTCAAGAACTGCTGCGGGGCCACCGGCAGCAAAGTCTGCTTCAAGGTCAGTGCCTAGCGTCTTTTTTTAGTCTCTCATGAAGGACGCAAGCCCAAGCCGGATAGGTTTTCCACCAGCCGTTCTTTGGTCCGGCGCGGCGTTGATTTTGCTCCTTGGGTTCGGAGTGGGGCGAGTGACGGCGCCTCAGGCAGATAGGGGAAACTTATCCCGTGGCATGGCGGGAAAAATATTGGATCCCGATGGGGATGAAGTTCCTTTGGTGGACACGTCACGGGGGTCGAGCAGCCAATTCTCAGGGGAGTCAACCCTCACCGAACAGAGGCTCCAGCAGTTGAGTGCCATGACGAATCCCAGACTGCGAGAGCGAAGCATGGAAGATGCCTTGGCCCATGCCAATCTCGATGAGGTTAAACGAGCCTTGAAGTGGGCGGAATCGCTGCCGGACGGTCCAGGAAAGAAAGCGGCGATGGCAGACATTCTGGAGCGATGGGCGCAAATGGATGGATCGGGGGCGGCGGACTATGCGGCCCAGCTATACGACGCCACCGGGAATGCCGGCCCCCTGCGGGAAGCTTTACAGGGCTGGGCCCAGGTGAATCCCGGTGCAGCCCTGCAAAAACTGCAGTCCTTGGGGCTGTCCGACGGTCTCAAAGCTGACATCAGAACGGATTTGGTCGCACAGTGGACGGAGCAAAATCCGCAGGGAGCCGCAGCTTTTGCGGTCAACAACCGGGATACGGGAAGCTGGATGGGGTTGGTGGCCACTGTCGCTAATGAGTGGTCCAAGGAGGATCCCAAGATGGCGGTGAATTGGGCGGGATCCCTACCCGCCGGATTGGACCAGATGCATGCCATCAACGCAGCCATCTCTAATTGGTTCCAGTCGAATCCAAGCGAGGTGGGGGCTTACGTGGCCTCCCAACCCCTCGGGCCCAGTAGAGACACCATGGCGTTAACGTTGGCGAGACAGATTGGACAGGAGGATCCAGCCTCCGGGTTAAAGTGGGCGGTTACGGTGTCCGACCCCAAGACCCAGGAAAAAGCGGCGGCGGGGGCCATCGTCGATGTCTACCGAAAGGACCCTCAGGAAGCCCTGCAAATTCTGGGGGGAAGCGGGCTTCCCAAGCCGATGCAAGATTTGGTCGCGGCGCGCTTGCAGGGGTCTGGGCCCTGGTGGCGGTAAGAACTAGGGGACGATCATGGATGGGGGCAGTTTGCCAACACAAGCGGTGGGCAAGCGGGAGTTGAAGGAGGAGCGGTCGCCGGGAACTTCCCGTTGCGAACCGTCGGCAAAAGCGACAATGGCGTTACCGGCATGGCGAAAGTGAATCGTGTTGGCGCAGTCGGTTGTGTTGAAAAAATAAAACTCCTCCAGCATCGGGTTTTTGCCAGACGCGGGAGCTTGGAAGGTGTTGATCTGGGCGCAGGTGGAGAAAAAGGCGATTTGCCCCGGACGGGCTAACTGGTTGATGAGTTTCAGCTTGGAGGCCACTTGTCCGGTGGGCCCGCCTGTAAGCTCGGTATTCACGCCAAAGCCAAAGTATCCGTTTTTGAATTTGGGTTTGAAGCTGGCTCCCATGGAGGTGAAGGCGAAGTCGGGCACGGTGCCGGCAGAATCGGCAATGTAGGGCCCAAGGGGGCCTTTGGATTTGTCCAATAGGCGTTGCCCTTCGCCCTTGGGTCCGGAAGCATTCTCAAAACCAAACCACCACTGAACACCCCCGGTGGTATCTTCACGGGAGCGGAAAAAACGGCCCTCGTTTTCGGCAAGATAAGCTTGGGCGGCAATCGATAACTGACGGAGCGCAGAAGAAGAGGTGGCGAGGGTGGTTTGACGTTTGACGGCATAGACGGCCGGCGCGAGCAGGGTCAGCAAAACTCCTAGGATAACCATGACGGCCAACAGCTCGATCAGGGTGAAAGCGCGGGTGGATCTCATTCTTTGCGGGCGAGACGAAAGAAGCCCCTTTTTGAAGAGTTGTTCATGGGAAGGGTATAGGTTTTTTGTGTGGTGGTGGCAGTGAAAGGGGGCTCGTAGTTTTGCCATTCGTTTGCAGATAGTCCCTCCTGCACCTGAAGTTGGTACATACCTCCTATCACTAAAGTGAAAACAATCTCCAGCTGGCCTCCCTCGAGAATCCTTGTTGAAATCAGGGTGGGTGGACTTTTTAAAACAGGTGCCGAGCCTTGGTAAGTGCCGTACGTAACTGGCTGTATCTTGCCCGTGAGATCGGTGAAGTAGTGGGTGTCACTAGGGACACTGAAATACGAGAAGGAGTTGATCGTCCAGACATCGTATGATCCGTTACTGATATACCGGGTATCCCAGTAAGCGGGCGAGACGATCAAGGAGTTGCCTACAGAAAAGGTAAAACTTCCCACATCCCCAAATTCCACGTATTCACTGCCCCCTTGAATCCAGTAAGTCCAGACAGGGCCGGGATTGGCGAGGGGATTGACCACCCGGGAGGTAATCGAGCCAATGGAGAAAGATGTTGTTAGGCCGGATTCCCCTGTCGAGTAACTGAGAGCCCATGGGGAGCCGGCGGTTAGCTCATGCACCGCATTATATAAATCGAGACCGGTCCACAGGCTGCCTTGAGGATTGGTCAATCCATCGTAACGCCATGCATAGATTACGGTCTTTTGGCTGAGGCTGGGTTCCGCAAAAGCGAGGTAGGAGACATTGGAGCCGCTGCCGAGATAAATGGTAATCGATTCGGAGGTCTCAGTGACGGAAAGGGTTGCCCAAGAATAGGGCAGAAAACAAAGGTGCAGGGACAGGAACAACAGGAGGGCCAACCTCCGATGTTTTGTCCGACCTAAGGAAAGGTGCTGCACGTCGACTCCGTTCCGGCGATGGCCAGAACAAACCGCACGGGATGCGGGCATCCGGACTCTCGCCCTTCATTTTTGCGATGAGGGTTAACCTTCTTCTCGTGAGGAAGGTTCGATAAGCCTCGACGGGCAGATGTTCGGACTCCGGGTTGCGAACCTCCTCCCCGCCTTCACCCTTCCGTCCGG
>RGGS01000176.1 GCA_010024525.1 Verrucomicrobiota bacterium
AAACCGATCGGGCGTGTACCCGGATCCTCTTTTTTAGTTTTTGTTTTTGGGATTGGGGTATCGGTTCCGACTCCTTTTATCGACAAATAAGACTATCTAAGTCTTTGTTTGACAGATAATAAGCTTACGCAAGTGCATCTTATATGTTATAAATGGTTGAATATTTAGCCACAAAATCCAGGTGGGTCAGCACGGTAATTGGGGTTGGGCAAATCGATCAAATAAAGATTAAAGGCATATTTGATAGGCATTTGCGGGAAAACCTTAAAATATTGGGAACAGTTCATATAACTAA
Source organism: Verrucomicrobiota bacterium (assembly GCA_010024525.1). GTDB lineage: Bacteria > Verrucomicrobiota > Verrucomicrobiia > Methylacidiphilales > Verrucolacustridaceae > Verrucolacustris. The sequence goes on from RGGS01000176.1 coordinate 296, forward strand.
AAATACAACTTGCAAATTTGCGTAAGTACGCAATGATATGATTTGAGTGAACCATTGGACTTTATGCGGTTCGGACAGAGGCGGACTACCCAATTCAACTGGGTTGAAGATTTTCTATTGGAAGAAAATTTTCAGAACGATTCACCACCAAAATTATTTCGGCATAAATTATTTCAACGACCTTCAGGGGGAATCGGTCAAAGGACGTAACGCATGAGTGACGCCGAGTTGCGCAAACAATCCCGCTACACCTGGATGCTGATTGCATTCACGGCGATCATGTTTTTTTTGATGGCGCATCAATCGCGCGCCACGACTGAGGCGCACGCAGAAAAATTCGGCGGCACGTATGTTGCTGGCCTGATGATCGAGACGGGGAGCCACCTGCGATGACACCAAAAAATTGTCCAAACGCCCTCGCGATGCTGTCTCAGCTTTTCGTTGGTAAGCGTTTCCTGGGTCTATTTACCAAACTCGTGGCCATGACAATTTTGGCTTCCCAAACTTTTGCCGGTAATTCGTGGACGGGTGGGGGCGCTACCCAAGACTGGAGTGATGCCAATAACTGGGGGGGCGCTTTGCCGGGTTATGGCACGCTCACTTTCAGTTCTGGTGGAACCGTGGGAACCACGAGTTGGATGAACGTCAATTGGAGCATGAACCAGCTTTTGTGGACTGGAAGTAGCTCCTGGATTTTAAACGGAAACAGCACTTCTGGAACCATTAGCCTTTATGACAATGGCGGAACGCAGGCCAGAATTGAAAACCAGAGTTCGGGAAGTGTGACGATTCGTGCCAACGTCACTTTTGCTGCAACGGCAGGCGCCGCTTGGGGGGAAATCAACGCGGTAAATGGAAACGTGACTTTTGATGGAACAAATGGCGGTGTACTGACCGTCAATGGAAGCCAAGTTGCGGGGATCCGAATGTATGGAAGCGGCCGGACAACCAGCTTCAATGGCACGGTCACTGCTACAGGAAAATATTTTGCCACGGTTGGGACGAATACGACGATGGCTATCGGCGGATCTTTCACTTCGGGTGATGTTTATGTGATGAACAATGGCACTCTAAATCTAAGCAGCGGTGCTAACACGTCTTCTGCCATTCGGTTGGGCGGTGATTATGGGGCCACCGGGGCGCAGAATCTGGCCCAAGGCGGCACATTGGCCCTGACGTCTGCCACGGGTGGAATTTCTAGCGGGAGTTCGATCACGACTGTTGTCAATAACACCTCGGGCTCACTCGTTCTGGATTCCCAGAATACGAGCGGTACAAACACCCTCACGGGTGGTGTCTACCTGGATAGCGGTTTGACGATCAGGCAGACGAGCGGCGGCAGTCTTACGTTCTCGAATGGTGTTTTCAATTTCAAGTCCTCCACGCTCACCGTCAGCAATGCGGGCACAGTGACCATCAAGCAAGCGCTGACAGCCAATGCTGCAGGTGGGTCACTGGTCAAGACTGGAGCAGGAACCCTGATTCTCGAAAACACCAGCAACCAATATTCAGGAACCTCTTCCGCTTCCCTCAATGCAAATGCCACACAAATTAATGCGGGCGTTCTTGGGATTTATGGAGATGGTAGTCTGGGTCTGGCTCCCGGCGGGGCATACAACAACATCCAGTTTACTGGCAGCGGCACTCTTCAAAACACCGCGAACAATATCTCTCTTAACTCCAACCGGAATATCAGTGTGGCGAATGGGGTAATCGGAACTTTCGACAACAACGGAAACATTTTCACCATCAATGGTGTTATTAACGGGGGCGGCGGCGTCAGTTTGACGGGCTCTGGTACGACGGTTTTTGCCGGTGCCAACACCTACACCGGGACCACCACCCTGAACGCGGGCACTCTGACGCTTTCGGGTGGGAATAACCGGATTGCGACGGGCAATACTTTGACTTTCGGCGGAACCTCCACCCTTAATTTGGGCGGGAATTCACAGACTCTTGCTACTTTGACGGCTGGCAGTTCCTCCACAAGTGCGAGGACATTCACGATTACCAATGGCACCCTGAATGTCACCGCTCCATCTGCAAACTTCTCTTTCAACGGCACCAATAACACAGCCTTGGATATGTCGGGCCTTACTGCCTTTACCTTCACAGGTGCATCCAACAACCGCAGTTTCACTTTGCAGCCCGACATCAGCACCGGAACATCATTTAACACGAACTACATCTACCTTGCTGCAAACGGCGCAGGATCGAATCTAATCACCGCGAGTACCGTGCTAATCGGGAATGCAGTAGGTAGCAGTGCCGGATCCGGCAACGAAGCTCGGCTTATCCTCGGCAAGACGAACGCCATCTATGCCCAAGCGCTCACCATAGGTCTGTTTAACGGCTCTGGCTTGGTGGACTTTGGCGCAGGAATTGTCGACGGCTCCTTGACCCTGCGCGGATCCAACGGTGTTGCCGCCATGACCAACCTGCTGGTCGGCGACATGAACTCTGGTAGTCGTCGCGGCACCGGCTCGTTGAATCTGGGAATTGCGGATGCGGTTGTTACCGACACGTTCATTGGCCAAGCCCGTGCAAATAGCATTACGAACCTGACGCAGACCAACTCGATAAGCATGGCTGGGGGTAATTTCGTTGGCACGAACCTGATTATAGGAATGGGCGCTGCGACCTTGACAAATACTGTTATCACCAATGTGAGCAGCTTCAGCCAGCTCGGGGGCACCTCTTCCATATCTACGATACGCATGGGCGACGATCGGGCTGGCAGCAACACGGTGACCTATACCTCTACTTATGCCCTTTCTGGGTCGTCCACCCTGCTGCGCGCCCAGACAATAGACGCGGGCACCAACGCCTCCTACGGAGCCAATACTGTTCGCACCCTGCAGTTGAGTAACGGGGCCACGCTTAGGAACGCGAGCGGCACCAACTTAACCATTGGCGGGTTTACCAACACTGCGGCGGGGCGAATGAATATTGTCATGGCCGGAGACGGAATCATCGAAGCTGACAACAACCAATCCGTCATCTTCAACACGAACACCATTTTGTCCGGCTCGGGTCGGCTTACCAAGACGGGCTTGGGCACACTCACCATGACGAGCAATATAGCGCCCACGCACAGCGGTGCTGTTAACATCGTGGCCGGGACTCTCAACGCTGCGGTGGCTAATGCTTTGGGCACCAGCTCCGCGTTGTCCATATCGAATGGTGCCACCTATCAGATGGGTGCGGCGCAGACGGTCGGCTCGATTGCGGGTGCCGGTACCATCAGCTTTGGTGCGAATAGCCTTACCTTCGGTGGCGACAACTCCACCACCAGCTATTCTGGCGCCTTCACGGGGACGGGTACCTTAATTAAATCCGGAACTGGAACCAATACCCTGACGGGCACGGGAATCACTTCCGGAACGGTGCAGGTGAATGCCGGCGGTCTCACCTTGAATCCTGGTGCTGGAAACACGCTTAATCTGGGCACCCGCTTCCAGATGCTCCCGTCTTCTGGTACCGCCA
>RGGS01000177.1 GCA_010024525.1 Verrucomicrobiota bacterium
TGGATTTTATCTTACGGGGGAGCTGCCCGCCGCCGCCACCGCAACGGACCTAGCCCTCACCGTCACGCAAATCCTCCGCCAGCATAAGGTGGTTGGAAAGTTTGTTGAATTTTACGGGCCCGGCGCCGCCAAACTGACCCTCCCCGACCGAGCCACCATTGCCAACATGGCCCCGGAATATGGTGCCACCATGGGCTATTTCCCCGTGGATGAAGAAACCCTCGGTTACCTTCGGGGCACGGGTCGCACGGACGAACTCGTCCAACTCGTCGAGGACTACTACCGCGCCCAGGGACTCTTCGGCATCGCCACGAAAAAGGATGCCTTGGCCTTCTCCTCAGTGGTCGAACTCGATCTGGCCACGGTGAAACCCAGCGTCGCCGGCCCGAAACGTCCCCAAGACCGCATCGAACTTCCCTCCATGAAATCCACCTTCCAGAACCTCCTGACCAAGTCGGTCACCGACGGCGGCTATGGCAAGAATGCCCAACAAACCGGACAAATCGCCAAAGTGAACTTGTCTGTCGACGAACAAGAGATGATCTCGGACCGCCCCACCCCCGACCGGGTCGCTGGAAAAGAAAAACTCGACCATCCTGGCACGTTGCGTCACGGCTCCGTGGTCATCGCCGCGATCACTTCCTGCACCAACACTTCCAATCCATCGGTGATGTTGGCTGCCGGCTTGCTGGCCAAAAAAGCGGTCGAACGGGGCCTAACCGTTGATTCCACCGTGAAAGCCTCCCTCGCGCCGGGATCCCGCGTCGTCTCTGATTACCTGAATGCGACCGGGCTTCAGCCTTACCTGGACCAGCTCGGATTCAATCTGGTCGGCTATGGTTGCACCACGTGCATCGGGAATTCGGGCCCGCTCCCTGCTCCGGTGGAGAAAGCAGTGGTGGAAAATGATCTGGTCGCCGCCAGTGTTTTATCCGGCAACCGAAACTTCGAGGCACGTGTGCACTCTTCGGTGAAGGCCAACTTTCTCATGTCTCCTCCCTTGGTCGTGGCCTTCGCCTTGGCCGGTCGGGTCGACCTCGATCTCTCCAAGGATCCGCTGGGGCTGGGGAAGGATGGCCAGGCTGTTTATCTTAAAGATCTTTGGCCCACTCGGGAGGAGATTGGTCAGGCCATGAAATCCGCCCTCAAACCCGAGGTTTTCCGCCGCCTCTATCGGGACTTTTCCCAGCAGAATCCGGCCTGGAACGAAATCCCGGGAAAACCCGGTCTCACCTATGACTGGGACCGTCAAAGCACCTATATTCAGGAGCCCCCTTTCTTTGAGGATTTTTCCCTTCAACCGGCCCCAGTTGCCGGCGTCGCCCACGCACGTTGCCTCGGGATCTTTGGGGATTCCGTCACCACCGACCACATCTCCCCTGCCGGCAACATCAAGAAGACCTCCCCTGCCGGTGCCTATCTTTTGGAGAACGGGGTTCCGATGGAGGATTTTAACAGCTACGGTGCCCGCCGGGGAAATGATCGGGTGATGACGCGGGGAACCTTCGCCAATGTCAGAATCAAAAACCTCATGTTGCCCGGGGTAGAGGGCGGACTAACCCTCAACCTCTTGGACGCCAAGAGACCTCAAATCTCCATCTATGATGCAGCCGTGAATTACCGCAAAGCGGGGGTTCCCTTGGTCATCTTTGCCGGCAAGGAATACGGGACAGGCAGCTCACGCGATTGGGCGGCCAAGGGAACGCGGCTCTTGGGAGTCCGAGCCGTGATTGCGGAAAGCTTTGAACGGATTCACCGATCCAACCTGGTAGGGATGGGTGTTCTTCCATGCACCTTTCCCGAAGGGGTGAATGCCAAGACCCTAAAGATCGACGGCACAGAAACGTACTCCCTTGAGGGACTAAGCTCCCCCCCCAAACCGCGGGAAAATCTCACCCTCGTCATCCATCGATCGAACGGGACGGTAGAGAAAGCAACCGTGATCAGCCGTTTGGATACCCCGATTGAGGTGGAATATTACCTCCACGGCGGAATTCTGCCCTACGTTTTGCGGCAAATTGCTACGCAATAAAAACTTAAGCCCTAATAAATCTTCTAATAGGATTAATGGAAAGCAGTTTAAGGAGGTTTATTTAATTATACTAATATTTTTGACAGTTAAATATAGTATATTACTTTTAGGACATGCATGTAGTAAGCATGTCCAACTGCTTTAAAGGTTATTTTTATCGCCCCTTCGCGAAATAACCCATCTAACATTATGCCAATGACTCCTACCGCGTCGGATATTCAATCCGAGATTCCCGCCCCTCCCAAAAGGTCGATTTCATGGAAACAAGTCCCCTTGGTCGTCGGGACAGTTTCGACCGCGGATGGGCTAAAGTATTTGCGCGATTGTCCCAAGGGAATCGACTTGGTTGAAATAAGGCTAGACACCCTTTTGGCCAAGGGAATATCCCCCGACTTGATCCAGGAATCCATGGCTCACCGAACTACCCCGACCCTTCTCACCCTCCGAACCAGGGAAGAGGGAGGATCCTTCAATTGGCGCTCCCGCCAACGCGTCCTGTTTTTTTTGAAATTCATCCCTTTCGCTGATGCCGTGGATTTGGAACTTACCAATATTCCCCGACTCGGCCGGGTCCTCCGGGCCGTCCGGCGCCTAAAAAGGGATCTGGTGATTTCCTCGCACTCTCTCAGACGAAAACTGACCCCCCTTCGTCTGAGGCGTCTCCTCCAGCAATTCCGAAAAACACGTGCCCGCGTTTACAAAATCGTTGGACTGGCTCGACGCCGAAAAGACCTGCACGTGCTGGCGGAGCCGCTCTTGAACCAATCCCACATGCGCTTAGCCATGATGGCTTCCGGCCCTTTGGGCACCGCTTCCCGCATCTCCCTTCCAGCCCTGGGCTCTCGTTTGCTTTATGTCTATTTGGATGAACCAGCCGGCCCGGGACAACCCGGACACGCGACTGAGCTGGCCCTCACCGATCTTCGTTCCTTCACCTCCCCCAAAGGGGCCTGATGGTCTCAGCTCGCGGGTCGCTTGGGGCGTAAGGCGCCGGGAATAGAATTTTCCACCTTACCCCCGCTGACGGAGACTACAGGAAATCCGCCAACCGAGGAGGCTCCTCCCGACGATAAGAATCCCGCTACCAAACCCTGGACTCCCAAAAGCACAAGAATGGCGGAAGACAACCCGCAGAAAGCCTGGGCTTTTTGCATCCGCATGCGAAGGAATCCCTTCTCCTTTTCGTTTTTCTCCGCCAAGGCTTTCCCCCTTCGATCCAACTCTTCCACCAAACGGGAACGCTCCTGCCGGCATTGCTCCATTTGCTGCATGCGTTCCTGCTTCCGGTTTTCCATCTCTTTCTTTCTGGACTCTACCCCCTCGGAAGCCATGCCGGCCTCGGCAGAGTCCCGGTCAATCTGGGACATCCGAACCTCCACCTCCTTCAGTCGGTCCCGCAATCCCCAATCCGCCTCACCCAAGCCATCGGCTGTTTTTCCCCCGGCAAAATCCACCCCCAAAGGAACCGCGGCCAACCCATAAACCGCCGCCAAAACCAAAAAACCAAGGTTCAAAAACTGAAAGCCCGCAACCCTGGCCACACTTTTCCGGGCCGGCAAAGGTCCCCGCAAAAAAAACATCCCCAAAAGCACCAGAGGGGCCCATAGGGCCATGGTCTCCCGATTGGACAACAATTGGTCTCCAGCCCCCAAAACACCGCCCACCTCCCCTATTTTCCACAGGCTCATGAGAAGCAACCCCAGACCCGCCGCCCGGAATAAAAAGCCGCGATCACCTCCTTCGCTCAT
>RGGS01000178.1 GCA_010024525.1 Verrucomicrobiota bacterium
GAAGCTCAGCGGCTTCCTGGGCAGATCCGCAGTTTGAATATTTGGAGAGGAGGGAAGATAGAAGTTTGCGGGCCTCGTCATTTTTTTGCTGTCCTTTGCGGACCTTGGCTGCGCGTAGCAATCCCTCCCCGGATAGCTCCGGTAGGCTGTCGTAATAGAGGTCGATCTTTTGATAGTACTCCACCGCCAAGTCGAGGGGATCGTGCTTGGGTTTGCCCGGTTCGGATTCCAAGAGCTTGGTGGCCGGTTTTTTTTCCAGCGTTTGTCCGAAAACCAACATGGTCTTGGCTTTGATTTCGTTGGAGGCGCGGTTGCTCTCGATGACCCCTGTCCAAAGATCAAAAGCACCCGGATTGTTTTTGTCCCCATCCAGTTTGCCGGTCTCGGCCAAGGAGAGGCCTCGAAGGTAATTCGCCTCCTGTACCTTTTCCGACCACGGGTAATCCTTGGCCAGCTGGGCAAAAAGCTTTTCCGCCTCCGGTTTTCGACCGGCTTGAAACTCAATCTGTCCCAGGCCGAACAAGGCGGAGGCCTGGGCGTACTGCTTGGGATCTTTGGGTCCCGAGGCGGGGAACTCTTTTCGGATTCGCTCGAACACCGGACGCGCCTCCTCATTTTTTCCCGCGGCCAGCAGGGCCTTGGCAAAACGCTCCAGGTCGCGCCAATCAAGCATGACCTTGTTTTCCAGGGATTTTTTATAGGCCTCCTCGTAAAGGCGAAGGGCGAGGGCGCTCTGTCCAGATTCATAGGGGACGCTGGCTTGGGCGAAGAGGATCTGGGCGGCCAGCCCGGGATTTTCACTTGCCTTGCCTGCGAGGTCACGGAAAGGCTGTAGGCACTCCTCTACCGGGGAGGCCCCGCTCTGAAAGCGGAACAGGCAGAGTTTGACCATTTTGGCCAGGGCGGCGGGAACCCGCGGGCTGGAGTAGCCGAGGATGGCAAGGGAAAGTGAGTCGGTGGCTTTTTGTAGGGCATCCTTCCACCGAGTTTTATCTTCCTCCTTGAGCTGATTATAGGTGCCCAGAGAACTGGCGGTGGTGAGTTCCATGTCGGATATTTTCTCTTGGGCGAGATAGGCCGAGTCTGAAACGGCTGCAGGGGCAGGGGAGGCGGAAGGGTTGGGATAAAGTTCGCGGAAAAGTTCAAATGCCCGGCGATAGGCCTGCACGGCCTGACTTTCGTCGCGATTTTCGGCAAAAGCCGAGCCCCGGGCAATATAAGCTGCAATATTGCGGGGATCTTTCGGGAAGGTGCGGAACTGATCCTCCTGGGCTGAGAGCATCAGGTCGGTTTTCTTGTCCTTGGCATAAGCCCTCCAGATGCGTTCATAGGCCTCCAAAGCAGCTGGCGTTCCGTTGAGTTTGGCTGCCGCTTCTTTCCAGGCGCCGATGGCGGATTCCGCCTGCTTGCCTTCCTGCAGGCAATCTCCCCGCGCCAAGAGGGCGTTGCCCAGATTGGTGGATTGCGGGTAGGCCGCGGCGAATTTGGCGAAGCTGTCGGCCGCCTCGGTGAACTTTTGTTCCGCCCGCAATGCGTAACCCAACCGCAGGGCCGCATCCTCCCGGATCGAAGGGGTTTTGGCGTCGGTATTCAGAGCCGTCAGTTGCTTGATTCCCTCGGAGATTTTCTTTTCGGAAACCAAGGCACTGGCATAGAGCAACCGGGTTTGTTCGGCGCTTTCCTCGGAAACTTTCCGTTTGCCAGACTTCACTTCCTCGAGGAATTGTTCGTAATATTTCAGCGCCTCCTGGCCTTGGCCGGCTTTTTGGTAGGCGGTGGCAATAAAACGGGGGATTTCATCGGCAAAACGCTCTCCTGAGGACTTTTCCTGGGCAGATTTCAGCCGCTGGATCGCCTTGTCTGTTTCGCCATCCTCCAGGAGAGCCCTCCCCACCAGATAATCCACCAGTCCGGCAATTCCTTTTTGATCGGGATATTTCTTTTGATAATCCGCCAGCAGACGATCGGCTTCAGAGGTTCGACCCTGCAGGGCATAGGTGAGAATCACCTGCTGCTCAGCCGGTCCGGCAAGATCCAGCCCCCCGTAGGCGGCCACCTGGCGAAACACGAGGCGAGCTTCATCGTATTTCCGTGTCTGCAGGTAGGTTTGGCCGAGTTGCAGGAGGGCTTGGCCGGAAAGGTCAGGACGTGATTTCACCTCCTCGATTTTTCGCTGTTCGCGTTGTACTCGGTTGAGTTTGGCCGGGGAGGGGGTAGAGGCTTGCGCCAGTTCGGCACGAAGCGGGGCCAGCTTGGCTTCCAGTTGGGTGATGAGTTCCTGTTTTCCGGGAATCGCGCGCAATCTGCCGGTGGCTTCCTCAAAACGGCGGGCGGCCACGTCCAAAATGGCCAACTGCAGATTGGCCTCGGCGGCCAAAGCCGGGCTGTTCCCGGAAGCCAGACGGGCGTAAATCTGTCCGGCTCGGGCCATGGCGGCTTCGGCGTCGGCCTTTTTGAAATCCGCCAGAAGTTCGTCGGCCCGACGGGCTTCGGCAAAGCGGGCCCGGAGGAGATAGGTTTCCGCCAACGACTTCGATTCGGGGAACTCCTTGGCAAAGTCACCGACGGCCTGGATGGTCTCCTGGATCTTTTTCTTACGTTCGGCGGATTTTTCCGGAAGAGCTTCGGCCTCGGCGGCAGAAGCCTGAGCCAGATAGTAAAGAGCCTCTTCCTTCACCTCCTTGTCCTTGGCCGTGGACTGAACCTTGCGGTAGTTGGTGATGGCTTCCCCCCATTTTCCAAGGCTGTATTGGGCGCGGGCGAGAAGAAGTTGGGCGCTGGAGAGGTTGGGGGACTGAGGGCTGGTTTTGATGAACTCTTCGGCCAGTTTGACGACTTCCTCGTAACGGCCCCCATTGTAGGCCTCGAGCATTTTTTTGCCGGTGTCCCCCGCGGCATCTTCGGCCCTCGCGCCTAGCGGCAGGGTGAGTGCCAGCAGAACGGCGATACCCCGGATCCGGTTCCATCGATTCATGCGAGGAAAGCCTAACGAAGCCATGCGCCGGCATGCGAGAGAGAACCGTTCGCCAGGCGGTTTTTTTGCCTTGCCAGAGAGAGACTCCTCGGGGGACTATTCCCCCCCTTCGATGACATCCCTTTTGACCTGCCAACCTATTGCCTTGGCCTGATTGTCTCCCCCCGCCTGATGTCCCTCCTTTTTTCCCTTTGAAGCCGCGCGGGTTGATGCAAGCCGGCTCTCGTCTCTGATGCAGGATTACCGCGCCAATCATCGGATCCGCGCCCGGGAGGTATTTCTGGTGGATGCCTCCGGGCAAAAGCTGGGGGTGGTCAGCCTGAACGATGCGATGGCCGCGGCCCGTCAGGCGGGTCTGGATCTGGTCGAGGTGAGCGGCAACACGAATCCCCCGGTCTGTAAGATCCTGGATTTCGGCAAGTTTCGCTATGAATTGGCCAAGAGAGATCGCGAGGCCAAGCGCCATAATCTGGCGGCCAAAGTGAAGGAAATGAAGTTTCACGTGAACATTGATCCCCATGACTACGCCACCAAAATGCGGCACGCGGAGGATTTTCTTTGGAAAGGGATGAAGGTGAAGGTGGTCATGGCCTTTCGAGGCAGGGAAATGCAACACCAGGATCTGGGAAAGACCCTGGTGAGTTCCATTCGCAACGACCTGAAGCTCGTGGGGGTGGCGGATGCCGAGCCGAAATTGATTGGCAAAAACATCACGATGATGTTAACTCCTCTCCCCGTCAAAAAGCGGGTGCGGCGCTGGACAACCGAGGAAGCCG
>RGGS01000179.1 GCA_010024525.1 Verrucomicrobiota bacterium
CAGGGAGGCAAAGCCGGCCTCCAACATGCCAAGCAGTTTGGCCGCATCAGGGTTGGAAAACTGCTTTTTGCGGCTCTCCTCGGAGTACTCGTACTCCTCGGTCAGATAAGGATCCATCCAGTCCGCCAACTCACGTCCGGTACGAACCTTCTCCCGCATAATCTTCAACAGGCCGTCCCTCATCTTCACGTCCATCTGCGAAGCCGCCGGGCGCGTGCGCTGCAAAAACTCCTGCGTGAACTTGCCAAAATCCCCGTCGCTCATGGAACGCCAGTACTCCCCATTCATCCAAAACAGTTTGTCGCCATCAAACCGTGCGTTGCTCCGATTGATCTTTGTCAGCTCAAAGCGCTGAATGAGCTCCTCAATCGGCAAGATCTCCTCATTGGCTCCCGGGGACCAACCCAGCAGGCAAAGATAATTCCGGACGGCAGCCGGCAGGTAGCCGGCCTCTTCATAAAATCCCAAAGCAGCTCCCTCATCCCGTTTGCTCATTTTGGATCCCCCTTTGTTGAGGATGAGGGGAATGTGTGCAAACTGGGGCGGCGTCGCTCCCAGAGCCTCGTACAGGGCGATGTGCTTGTGGGTGTTGGTCAAATGATCCTCTCCCCGAATCACATGGGTGATGCCCATTTCCAAGTCATCCACTACGTTGACGAAATGAAACACGGGACTGCCGTCTTTTCTTCGAATGACCAGATCCGGCTCCATCGTCCGGTCAAACGTCACTTCCCCGCAAACCAGATCCTTCACCACCCCCGGGGTTTTGGGCATGCGGAATTTCAGTGCCCCGCCGTCCTCATAGGTCCTGCCACTCGCCTGAAGTTTTTCGAGGTACTGGGCGTAAATCAACGACCTTTGACTCTGAAAATAAGGTCCCTTATCTCCGCTAACGCCTCCCTTGCCGTCCGGCCCCTCATCCCAATCGAGCCCCAACCACCGCATGCCGCGAAAAATGACATCCACTGCCTCTTGGGTGTTCCGGGATTGATCCGTATCTTCCACTCTCAAAACGAATGTGCCACCCACATGTCTGGCATAGAGCCAGTTGAAGAGGGCGGTCCGGGCTCCCCCGATATGGAGAAGACCGGTGGGGGACGGGGCAAAACGAACGCGAACCTTGCTCATCTACTAGTTCTGCCCAAATCCCGGGCCCTCTTCAATCGCGGAAGCGCCAAACTTAAACCATATCCAAGGGTATGCGCCCGTTGCTGGCCACCAAGTGAATCTTCCCAGCCGGATCCCCCGGACTGATCCGCACCTGTCCACCTGCTTCCTCCACCATCAAAGCCCCCGCCGCCACGTCCCAGATGCTGACTCCCTGCTCGATGTACGCATCCAACCTCCCCGAGGCAACGTAAGCCAAATCCAAGGCCGCGGAACCCATGGCCCTCAGTTTGCGAACCTTCTCTCCGTAATGATGATATAGCTCAAGACACTTCTGAATCGTGGTTTTCCCCTTGGAAAAACCCAGGGCCAATATGGCCACATCCAACTTGGTGCGCTGCGCCACCCGAATCGGTTTCCCATTACAAAAGGAGCCACCACCCGCATGGGTCACGAACATCTCATCCCGGTTGGGGTCATAAATCGCCCCCGCCAGGGTCCGACCGTCCAGCCGACAGGCAATCGAGACCGCATAGTGGGGAATTCCGTAAAATAAATTCACTGTCCCGTCGATGGGATCGACCACCCACTCATATTGTCCCGGCTGGGCGCTCTCGCCCCCTTCCTCCCCCAGAAAACCATGATCCGAAAAGATCCGCAGAATTTCTTTTCGAATCTGCTCCTGAATCCGTCGATCCAGTTCCAGTTTAATATCGTGCTGCTCGGCTACATCCACTTGGAGCGACTCTTCCTTAGCCTTTCGTAGCACCATTCCCGCGTTGCGGGCCACCCGCTCCGCGGTCGAACGCAGCGACTCGGGGGAGTGTTTCACCCGTGGATTAGGCGGTGGCCTGCGCAAACAGCGGGGTTTCGTCCTCGCGGGTGAGTTTCACCGACATCATGCGGGACACGCCCGGCTCAGCCGCCGTCACCCCGTACAACAGGTCCGCTGCCGACATGGTCCGTTTGTTATGGGTGATAACCAGAAACTGGGACTTTTCCACGAACCGCTCAATGATCTGCACAAAGCGAACCGTATTGGATTCATCCAGGGGCGCGTCCATCTCGTCCAACACGCAAAAGGGGCTCGGCTTGACGGAATAAATAGCCAGCAGAAGAGCCAGCGCGGTCATGGCTTTTTCTCCCCCGGAAAGCTGGGAAATGTTCTTGGGCTGCTTACCCGGAGGTTGTGCCTCGATATCAATCCCCCCTTCCAGGGAGTCGTCCCCTTCCGTCATTTTAACGGTGGCCCGTCCACCCCCAAACAATTCGGCAAACAACGTCCCAAAGCTCACGCGGACTTTATCGAAGGTCTCCTCAAACAGGAGTCGGGTCGTCTGATTGATCTTCTTGATCGCTTCTTCAAGTTGGGCCTTCGCGGTCGTGAGATCCTTTTCCTCCGTTTCCAGAAATGTTAGACGGCCCTCGAGCTCCTCATACTCTGAAATGGCCTCGGTATTCACCGGTCCCATGTCTTCCATCTTCTCCCTCAATCCTTTGGCCTCTTCCTGAAGCTTGGCCCAATCCTCGTCACTCTGCGGCATGTCTTCTCCCTCGACCTTGGCGTCCATGAGTCCCGTGGCGTATTCTCTTTGGAGACGATCGGCCAAATTTTGCCTTTGATGGTCGAGTTGGGATTTTTTTAGTGCCAAGGAGGCCAACAAATCCTTCGACTTTTCTGCCTCCTGACGCCAAGTCACCACCTCCTCCTCTTTCTGGGTTAAAAGCATGGCTTCATGATTCCGGGCCTCTTTCAGTCCGGAGGTCGAAGCCTCGATGTCTCTCGCTTTTTGACCGGCGGCCAACTGGGCCTCCGTGGAGGATTGGGCTTCCGACCTGGCGTTCTCCATGCGGACGCTGTCGGCGGTGATTTCATCCCTGCGTTTGGTGATGAGGTCAGACAACTCTTTCCGACGAATTTCGGCCGGTTGTAACTGCGAAGCACACAAGTCCCTTCTCTGCTGTTGAGCTGAACGCTCCACCCGACGCTCCGTCAGGAGATCGTTGAGCCTGGCCTCGTCAGCTTCAGCCTGGCGTCTCTTCTCCTCTGCTTGCTTAGCCTCACCCTCCAGCCCTTGTTCCACGGAAAGATGCTTCTCTGCTTCTGAACTTTTCTCCGCCGCGGTTTTTTGATGAACCACGATCTCCTGCTCCAGCCGGGTGATCTCCGCACGCCTTCTTCCCGTCTCCGAGGATAGACCACGCACCAAGGCATCGCGTCGATCATGTTCCCGTCGTGCTTCGTCCCGTGCCTGGGAGGCGGATTGTTCATTCGTTCGACTCCGCTCCAACTCGATGCGAACTTCCTGAATTCTTTCCTTGGCCTGAGCCACGATGCCCATCGCCTCCCGGACGGCCACCTCGGCACGTTCCAGGGCGTCATGCGCAGTTTCAAGTTCCTGACGGCCCGGTCGGGAAGGGCGGGTACGCCCGCGCCGTTGCCAACCGCGGGGACTGATCATGCGTCCATCGCGACAAATCACCGTCGCTTCCGGCCGCAATTGATGGAGATTTCTCGCCTCCTCCCAAGTGTCCACCATGCAGATTCCAGCCAGGAGTCGGGGCAGTATCAGTTCCCAGCCCGGCGAACCTTCGACAAAATTCCAGGCTCCTTCCGGCCAATCAGGAAGGGGGGAGGTGGAA
>RGGS01000180.1 GCA_010024525.1 Verrucomicrobiota bacterium
TTCCTTTTGGGCGACGACGAAAGTGGTAGGGCAAATCATAAAACACGGCCGTCCACCCCAATTGATTCAGCACCGAAGCCCAATGCGCATACCCGACGTCACTGGCCGAAAAAAGCGAATGCAACATGACCATGGCAGGAGACTTCAACCCTTTCGGTCCCGGCCACACACGCAGATGAACCCGATTGTTTTCCTTTCGGTCACAAACCATAAAAGACGGAAAATCCATCCTGCCTTCCTTAAGCCCCGCTGGGATCTGATCCGGAACCCAAAAAAATTCCTCTGGCCCCTTGCCCAACCATTCGTCCACATAACGGTCCCACTCGTCGGGTCCGTGTTTTCCGGCCCTACCCAGCAACTGCCAAAGCCCGATGCCGAAAAAAGCCGCAGCATCGGTGAACTGCGACTGCGCCCGGTGTAATCGCTGGATTATCTTCCGGCTTTCCATCGCTCCTGCGGGGTTCTGGGCAGAACCACCTCCTCCAGCGCATATCTTCTTTTAACCTCTCCAAAAAGATCCCTCATCCGCTGTGCTAACCTTTCAGTCCAAGCCGCTCGCTCCTCTTTTGGCTGCGGCGCGGAGATCGCATTTCCCACCGCCACCACCACTCGAGGCTTTCTGACCCAGTTGGCTCCAACATAAAGTTGGTCGCTTCCCACAATTACCGCCGGTCGAACCGGACACTTCGATTTGGCAGCCAAAAGAAAAACTCCCTCGGTCAATTTTGACCCACCCAGAACGGAAGTCTCTCCCGCTCGCAATCCCCCCTCCGGAAACACCCCCACGATCCTTCCCTGTCGCAACCGCTCCAGGGCTGTTTTCAATGCCGTGGTGTCGGCCCGACGACGGCCCACCGGAATCACGTTGATTTGTCGCAACAAAAATCCAAACCAAGCGGGACGAAAAAGTTCTCGCATGGCCAGAAAATCGATTGGCCGTCGGAATGCCCCGGCAATTAAAGGAGGATCAAAGTGGCTGAGGTGATTGCTCGCCAAAATCCAAGGACCCGCGGGGACCTCGCTTGTGCCGCTGGTCTCAATGCGACAAACGGGTGAAAAGATCCCGCGCAGGGAATTCACCACCGTCCAGTAGGGCAGGTCGACCATAGTTTCTTGCTAGCGGATCGATCGAACAAACCCGAGCAATACTCAGCGTTCCATAATCTGTAGGGCGGGCATCTTGCCCGGCCAGCCCCCGGCACCCACGAACGGGCGCCCTACACAAAAAAGAAAAAAACCGGACGAGCATTGCTTACGCACGCAAGCTTATAGTCCAACCTACCCGGAGGAGTAACCGCAAAGACCGGGACAGATGTATGGGGGCCAATCATAAAACAAAAACCCCGGAACCATGACTGGCCCCGGGGTTTTGTTTCAGAGTCCTGCTCTAAATTTCTTAAGTAGCTTGGACCTCTTCGGGGCTAGGCGCCCCCAACGGCTGGAGTCTTGAGAAAAAAGAGGGACCTGTTGCTTGTGCGGGCTTAAAAAGGTCTCAAAACGTATCGCCTGACTAGCATCAGGGCAGCGAATAGAAAGGCCAAGGAGATTGTCGAAGGTTCAGGGACGGAAAGGATCTCGATCTGATAGTTGAAGTTGTAGGGGGCGGAATTATCGACCGTCACCGGACCACCTACGACAATTGGCGGATAGGGTGCGTCGTTCTTGAAAGCTGTCCGGTTGCTGGAATACCCCAGGGCAAAATTCTCCGTGGAGGTCACATAAACTTGAAAGGATGGGGAAGTTGTCTCCTTTTCCAAAATCCAAACAAATGTTTGCGGCACGAGCACCGGGGCACCTGTGAGGGTCAAAAGAGAATTCGGAGTAAGGGTTTGGGTTTGAGAGGTCCAACTGCCGATCAAAGATCCAAGAGTATCGTCAAGTGTATGCAGCAATCCGTCTGCTCCAGCATTGAGGTTATGGAAGGACATCTTGAAGGATCCGCTCGCACCTGAAACCCCGGCGATCGAAATCCGTACTTCCTCAATTTCGCCCATAGTGGAACTAAGCTGTGCAATGTCGGATATTTTCGTAGCGCCGTTGAAGTAACCGTGAGCAGAAGTAGAGGATGGATCCAAGCTCGAAAAAAGGGTCACACTTGTGTGACCCGTGCCTGCAAACGCTAAGACCAAAGCAAGCAACCAAACTAGCATAATGTTATTCAAGCATGATAAGGACAAAAGTCAAAGTCGCCCGATCCGCCTTATGTTGAATGATTTATCTTCCAAACCGACGGGCCTTTTCTTTCCGACGCGCCTCCACGTGGCGTTTGCGATCCACCATCTTCGTCTTCCGTTTACGCAGTTCGTTGCTCAACCGCTCCTCCACCCGGTCAATGGCGGCGTAGAGATCATCCTCCCCGGCCTCAGCAAAAAGATCCGGTCCCGGCACGGCCAAGTGGACTTTGACCCGATACTGCTTTTTGGGCGGGGCACTGTGGTCGTGCCAAAGCACCACGTGGGCCCCGAGGATCCGGCCCTCAAAGTGATCCAGATGAGAAAGCTTATTCTGAACATACATGTCGATCCCGTCGGTCAACGGGAGATGTCGGGGAGTGATATGAACGTGCATATTCGTTACCTTAACGCCTTCCTCCCAAACTGTCGATGACCGCTTGCCAAGAACTCGCGGGAAAAACTTTGGCGCGCAAGGACCCTCCCCGCATGCTTTCCCCATGATACGCGTAGGTATGGGTTATGACGTTCATCCCTTGGTGAAGGGGCGCCCCCTGATTTTGGGCGGCGTGACCATTCCCCACGACCGCGGCCTTGAAGGCCACTCCGATGCCGATGTTCTCCTCCATGCCCTCACCGATGCCATCCTCGGGGCACTCGCCGCCGGCGATATCGGCACCCATTTCCCCAACACCGATCCAAAATGGAAGGGCGCGGCCAGCACCATCTTCCTCGCCGAGGCCGCCCGTCTCGCGAAGGAACGAAAAGCCACCATTTTGAATGTCGATGCCTCCCTTTTGGCTGAGGCTCCCAAGCTCGTCCCGCACTTCCCCGCCATGCGCAAAAAAATCGCTGCCGCCCTCGGGCTCAAGGAGGAGCAGGTCAACCTGAAGGCGACGACCAACGAGAAAATCGGTTTTGTGGGTCGGGGAGAGGGCATCGCCGCCCTCGCCGTCGCCGCCCTCGAATTCCCGGGATGACCGCTCCGGGAAAGTTCCTCACTTTTGAAGGTTGCGAAGGGTGCGGCAAAAGCACCCAAATTGCCTCCACCCTGGCATGGCTTCGCTCCGCCAAACTCACAGTCCATGAAGTCCGGGAGCCGGGAGGCACCCCAGTGGGGGAGGTCATTCGTCATCTCCTGAAACACGATCCTGTCGGCCAATCGATGACCGCCCAGACCGAACTCCTGCTTTTTGCCGCCAGCCGGGCGGAACTCGTCCGCCAACTCATTCATCCTGCTTTAGCCAAGGGGGATTGGGTCATTGCCGACCGCTTTCACGACTCCACTACCGTGTTTCAAGGCCATGCCCGCGGCCTTCCGATGGATGAGGTGAACTTCATCAACCGTTTTGCCATCGCCCAGCGCGAACCCGATCTCACCTTGATTCTGGATCTCGACCCTTCAGAGGCACGAAACCGCGCCCTCAGGCGACCCCGCCCGGCCGGTCAAAAAGACCGTCTCGAGGATCTCGACCTCAATTTTTATCAAAAAGTCGCCGAGGGATACCGCTCATTGGCCCGCCGCGAACCCAAGCGTGTGAAACTGATCGATGCCTCCGGAACCCGGGATGCAACCTT
>RGGS01000019.1 GCA_010024525.1 Verrucomicrobiota bacterium
TCTGGGAGCAGACGAGACGAGCGGGAATGACCTTGGAGTTGTTCAGCACGAGGAGGTTTTTGGGGGAAATAAGGGAGGGAAGGTTGCGAATCGTATGATCGGTAATTTCTCCGGTAGATCGACGGATAAGGAGGAGTCGGGCGGAGTCGCGGGGATGGGCGGGGGAGGTGGCGATGCGATCCGGAGGGATCGCAAGAGAAAGCAGCTCCTGTAAGGCAACTTCACTCATTCCGATTTGACATGCCCTTTCGGTTGATGGAGCTTCTTGGCATGAGAAAAATTACGCGAGGCTTTAAAAAACTAAAATCAAACTCTTTCACCCTGGTCGAATTGCTGGTGGTAATTAGCATTATCGGCCTTTTGGCAGGCTTGGCGGTACCGGCCATCCAAGGGGGCTTGGACAAGGCGAAGCAACAGGTCGATGTCGCAAATATTCGCCAATGTGGAATGATCGCCTTCAGTTACGCAAACGATAATGATGGAAATTTCAACGGCACGAACACCAATTCCATTAATTCGACAGCCTTTTTTACCAACCTTGTCAGTCTTGGCCTTCTGAACAGCACAAAAATATTGTCCGGGAACGGTTACATCGCGGCTACATCCACCAACAACATCCAGGCAAACAACATTGCATGGGGTTACAACAATCCGCTCACCACTTCCGATGATGGAAATCTTCCTCTTTTTATTTCCAAAAACTTTGGTACGGGAACCACCTTTTCCAATGTTTCAATTGCTGCGTCGACCGTGGGATGGAAATCCAAGGGGATCGTGGTATACCGAGTCGGGAATTCTGCTGAGTTTATCAAGCCCGGTACAGGTGGCTCGAGTGCCGGATCTGTCACCATCAGTGGCGTGAACAGTAATGTTACGGGCGCTTCCATTAGTATTAAATAATTTTCCCTCACCCCATTCGGCGTAAAGCATCGGCCAGCTGATTGATCAGCTCCGTGTAGTTCGCCCATCGGGCGTCCGGTTTCTTGGCCAAGCACTTATCCAGGGTAAAGACGGTCTGTTCCTGGGCAGTTGTACAAAAGCTCCGCAGGGGTGGGGGGCGGTCCGAAATGTGTCTGCGAGCAACTTCTTCGGCCGTTTCCGCTTCGAAGGGGGGTCGACCGGCGATCGCTTGGTACAGGGTGGCTCCCAGCGAATAGATGTCGCTTCGAATATCCTCAGGTTCACGTAGAAGTCTTTCAGGCGACACATAATAGGGTGTTCCCCAAATCTCGTCCTGTTGACCAAGGGCCGAGCGGGCCCCGGCGGCTAATCCGAAATCGGCCAATTTAGGGATATCCCCCCGCCCAAAAAGAATGTTGCCTGGTTTGATGTCCCGGTGGATCAAGCCGGTTTCCTCGTTGGCAAACTGGAGGGCGGAAGCAATCCCGAGGCCAATTTCCAGAACTTCCGGCTCGGAAAGCTTGCCGTGCCGATTCAGACGTTCTTCCAGGCTCGGCTGATCGAGATGCTCCATGACGAGGTAAAGACGTCCCTCATGCTCTCCCAAGGTGAAAACTCGAATAATATTGGGATGAGCGAGGGAGGCCGTAACTTCGACTTCTTCCAGAAACTTTCGGGCAAATTCGGGGTCGTGACTCAGGTCCGCACGAAGAATCTTGAGGGCCACGTTCCGGTTCAGGCCGGTATCCTTGGCCAGATAGACGGTGCCCATGCCCCCTTGCCCCAGCTCTTTTTCGATTTGGTAATTTCCGAAGTTCGGCGTTGCCAGATTTGAGATCGAATCCACCGTTCTAATTTGGTCGAATCAAGGGAGTTCGGCGAGTCCTATGGCTTGCATTTTTAGGGATTGAATCTAGGGCTTGGATGATGCCGACCAGCGTGGTAACAGGCGGAGCGGGTTTTTTAGGATCCCACCTGATTGACCGTCTTTTACAGGAGGGGCACCAGGTCGTTGCCATCGACAATCTATTGACGGGTAATGAAAGGAATCTCGACCATCTCCGTTCGGAAAAACGGTTCCGATTCATGCGACATGATGTCACCAAGTTCATTTCCGTGGAGGGGGCGGTGGATTTCGTCTTTCACTTCGCCTCACCGGCCAGCCCCATCGACTATCTCGAGCTTCCCATTCAAACGCTCAAGGTCGGGTCTTTGGGGACTCACAATGCCTTGGGCTTGGCCAAGGCCAAGGGGGCAGGATTCCTTTTGGCCTCCACGAGCGAGTGTTATGGGGATCCTTTGGTTCATCCCCAAAAAGAAGACTATTGGGGAAACGTAAATCCTATCGGCCCCCGCGGAGTTTATGATGAAGCCAAGCGGTTTGCCGAGGCCATGACCATGGCTTATCACCGGTTTCACAAGCTCGACACAAAAATTGTCCGAATTTTCAACACCTATGGGCCGAGGATGCGTTTACGGGACGGGCGCGTGGTGCCGGCTTTTGTGGGGCAGGCACTCCGGGGTGAGCCTCTTACGATCTTTGGGGAGGGGAAGCAGACCCGCAGCTTCTGTTTTGTCAGCGATTTGATCGATGGAATTTTCCGTCTCTCCCAATCGGACTTTCATGAACCGGTGAACATTGGGAATCCGGTGGAGTTGACCATCCTGGAATTTGCGGAAAGGATCCGCCGCATCACCGGCACCAAAAGTGAAATCGTAAAAAAACCTCTTCCCATTGACGACCCCAAGCAGCGACAACCGGATATATCCCGAGCCAAAAAAATTCTGGGCTGGGAGCCCAAGATTTCCCTTGAGCAAGGTCTCCAGCAAACGATTCCTTGGTTTCAGGCCAACTTGGATATCCCGGTCCAACGCTGAACGTGCCGCCAGCCGCTCCCATGATTTTCTTCTGCCTCCTGATGGGGGCGGCTTTTGGATCATCCCAGACGAACCCGACTGCCCATTCCGTGGCGCAAGGGGAGGAGGGGCGGTATCGGAGTGCCTTGCTGTTCGCCAACGTGGTGGAACTGGTGCGGGACGAGTATTTGGACCCGCAAAAGACTGATTATGACAAGATGACCTATGCCGCCCTTCGGGGGCTTCTTTCCTCCCTGGATCCCCATAGTCAGTTTTTGGATCCCGAAGGGTACGCCATGATCCGAACCGAGACCGAAGGCCAATTCGGTGGTCTGGGCATATCCGTGGGCATGCTCGAAAATCAACTGACCGTGAATGTGCCGATCGAGGGCGGGCCTGCATTTCGGGCCGGTATTCTGCCCGGGGACCGGATCATGAAAATCGATGGGCAAGGAACACAAAAAATGAGTCTAGGGGAGGCGATCCGCAAGCTACGGGGAAAACCTGGTGCAACGGTTCAGCTTGCTATTTTTCGTCCCACGGAAGGTAAGGTTCTGGATTTCTCCCTCATTCGCGAGATGATCCAGGTCCCCACCGTTACGGATGTCTCCCTGCTGCCGGATGTGATGACCCGAGGGGAAAAAATTGGGTATCTTCGGATCACGCAGTTCGGAGAGAAAACCGATAAGGAATTTGATGCGGCCGTCGCTCGCCTGGAGAAGGATGGCGCCGCTTCGCTCGTCATGGATTTAAGGGACAATCCCGGAGGCTTGGTGGACGAGGCGGTGGAGATTGTCAGCCGCTTTGTCCCCGAAAAAACGATGGTTGTGGCTACGGAGGGCCGCAAGGGATCCGCGGGTCGTTTTGAGTACCTGTCCAAGGCTGCTCCACGCAAGGTTCGGTGGCCCACCGTGATTTTGGTGAATGGCAACACCGCCAGTGCAGCCGAAATTGTTTCCGGGGCACTGCAGGATCTGGGGAAAGCAATCATCGTGGGTGAGACCACTTTCGGTAAAGGCTCTGTGCAGACCGTGCAACCGGTGGACCGATCGGTGGCCCCGGCGGTGGCTGTTCGATTGACCACAGCCCATTATACCACCCCCTCGCACCGAAAAATTCATGGGGTGGGGATTGAGCCGGATATTCTCGCCCGGATGACCAAAGGGGAGGAGCAGGCCCTTTATCGGGTTCGCAGCCCTGGCCTCAAGAAAGCCGGTGATTCCGAGGGGTCTGTCACTGACGAGCCCTTGGACCGGGCGGTGGACGCCCTACGAGGTTGGAAAGTGTTTGTGCGGCGGTCCACGGCAATGCGTTAAGGCTTCGTGGTGAAGAAAGTCCGCGCTGTTGGAATCGAGACCTCCTGCGACGAAACGGCGGTGGCCATAGTGGAAGCCACCGAACAAGGATGCATGGTCATCGCCGAGGAGTTAGCCACCCGACCGGACGAACATGGACCGCTTGGGGGGATTGTTCCTGAATTGACTGTTCGTCAACACCTCGAGCTTTTGCCGCGCCTTACCTCACGGGTAAGGGAGAAGGCCGGTGGAAATGGCTTCTCGGTGGTGGGTGCCACCTCCGGTCCCGGGTTGGCCCCCGCCCTTTTGGTAGGGCTGGCATTCGGCAAAGCTTTGGCTTGGGCCGAAAAGAGTTCCTTCTATGCCATCAACCATCTGGAAGGACACCTTTATAGTCCTTTCGTCTCTCGAGGAAATTGGCCGATGTATCCTCATTTGGCTCTGATTGCCAGCGGAGGGCATACGCTGCTGGTAGATGCGGTCAGTTCCCAAGAGCGGAGAATCGTGGGAACCACCCGGGATGATGCCGCCGGAGAGGCTTTTGACAAATTGGCCCGCATGGTGGGGTTGGGATACCCCGGAGGAGCTGCCATGGAAAAAGAGGCTCAAAAAGGTGAGGTCGGTAAATATGCCTTACCCCGACCCATGAAAGGTGACGAAAGTTGTGACTTTAGTTTTAGCGGGCTCAAGAATGCCGGCCGTCTTTTATTGGAAAAGCAACCAGAGTTGGCCTTGCCCGGCTTGGATCGCCCTCATTTCTGTGCTGAGGCCCAAGCGGCCATTGCGGAATGTCTGGCCGATCGGTGTCGACAGGCGCTGGAAAAAACCGGACGCAAGGTCCTAACTCTCAGCGGAGGGGTCAGTGCGAACCAAACCGTATATCGGATGTTGGAGGAGGCGGCTCGACGGTCTGGAGCCAAACTACTTGCCGCAGCAGGGGGATGGAACACCGATAATGCGGCCATGATCGCCGCAGTCACCGCACGCAGGGCTTTGGACCAAGCGGATTCCAACTGGGAGGTGGACGCAGACCCTAGATGGTCCGTGGCGCTTCGTCCTTAAAACATAGCCAAGAGGGTAATCTAGCGGCGGGTTGAGCTTGGGGAGAAAGTAGGAATACCGGCAAGCCAGTCAGTTCCTCAATCATCATGGGGTTGGTTCGGGAAGCTTCATCCTCGGTAGCTTGATACAGATTTACGATGATTCCCAAAATCGGGAGTTGAGCCTGGCGAATGGAATCAATCGTCAGCAAAACGTGGTTGAGGGTTCCCAATCCAGCGCGGGCCACCAGCACAACGGGAAGGTTTAGTTCCTGGGCCCATTCCCGAACTCCGTAATCCCTATCCAAGGGAACTCTCCAGCCTCCAACCCCCTCCACCAAAAAAGGACCGGAATACTTGGATCGAAGATGGGTGATATGCCCTCGGAGCCGTTCTTTGGGAAAGCTTTGTTGGTTCAATTTGCAGGCTACCCAGGGGGCCAACGCCGGTTGGAAGTGGATGGGATTCATTTCATCCAAGCCCAAAATACCCTCGGCGGCTTCGAAAAGAGCCTTTGCGTCAGATCGATCCCCGGAGGAAATGGGTTTCAAGGGAAAGGCAGGAAGTCCGGACTGTCTGAGTGAGCGGGTCCAGAAGGCAGTGAAGTAGGTCTTGCCCACTCCGGTGTCCGTTCCGGTGATAAAAACCCCCTTCATGCCGGTATCTCTTTTCGGAGCCCCTGATCCAACGAAGTGACCATGACCTCAATCTCCTCGTCGGTAGAACAAAACGGAGGCATCAGGACCAGCACGTCCCCAATCGGGCGGGTGAGTAGACCGAACTCTTGGGCTGCCCGACAGATTTTGGCTCCCCGCCTTTCCTTGGAAGGAAACCGGGCTCGGGTGTTGCGGTTGGCCACAATCTCGATCGCCAGGATCGTTCCTTCTTGTCGCACATCTCCCACGTGGGGATGTTGCCAAAATTTCTTGGAAAGCTGACGCAGCGTCTGCGAGACACGATTCCTTTGTTTTTCACCCTCCCGTTCCGACAAGAGAGTGAGGTTGGCCGAGGCCACTGCGCATCCCAAGGCATTGGCTGTGTAACTGTGTCCATGAAAAAAGGTTTTTTCCGGTTCCCCCAGGAAGGAGGCAAAGATTTCCTCCGTGGTGAGGGTGGCCGCCAAGGGCAGGTAACCGCCGGTTAATCCTTTGGCCAAGGCGACCACATCTGGCATGACTGATTCGGAGTGGGCGGCCAAAGCGGTTCCCGTGCGGTGGCATCCCGTCAGAACCTCATCGAACAGCACCTTGGCTCCGACTTTTCGGGCGGCAACCGCGGTTCTTTGGGCATATCCCTCCGGGTGCATGATCATTCCGGCTGCTCCCTGGACCTTGGGCTCCAGCACCCAGGCTGCCAAGCGGTCTCCCGCTTTTTGGATCTCCTCTTCGGCAAGAGCCACGCATTCAAAACTACATTTTCGATAATGGCGAGCATCGTCCGCTTGGGGTTTGGCGTGGTTGAACGGGCATCGGTAACAAGCCGGAGCCATCACCTTACGGGTGGGAAAAAGAAAAGGCTGATAAGGATGGTGAAAGGTTTCGCTTTTTCCCAGACTCATGGCCCCGATGGTATCGCCATGATAGGCGCCGTCGGGGGAGATAAACTCTCTTCTTTGAGGTTCCCCAGTTTGAAAAAACCCCTGCAGGATCATTTTAAGTCCCGACTCCATGGCGGTGGAGCCGTCATCCGAAAAGAAAACCCGATTGAGTTTCGGCTGTAAATCAGGATGGTTGGTAAAAGAAACAAGTTCCGAGGCCAAACGTGCCGCGGGTTCATGGGTTAGACCCAGGAAGGAGGAATGGGCAATTCGGCCCAGTTGGTCAAAAACGGCGGCATCCAATTTGGGATGACGATGCCCGTGAAGGTTGGTCCAAATAGAGGAGTTGCCGTCCAGGTACCGTTTCCCATCGCTGGCGATGAGCCAAGAACCCTCCCCGGCTTGGATCGAAACGGGGTGAAACTCCGGGTCCATCCAAAGGGAGGCAGAGGTAAAAGGGTGCCAAAGATACGCCCGATCCAACCTGATGATCTCTTCGTATTTCAATTCAGGGAAGGGGGAGAAGTTCGTGAAGCGAACTGCATAGCCGGGTGATATCTTGGGGTGAGTGACGGGCGGAAAGGCTGACCCTCAAGCGGGCTGTGCCCTCCGGCACCGTGGGGGGTCGAATGGCTGGAACGTGGAGTCCTTGCTCGAGGAGGCGGTGGGCCATATCCACCGCGGTCTGGTTGTCGTGGCAGGGGACCGGCTGGATCGGCCCCGCCAAAGAGGTCTCCCGATTGGAGTGAAAGGTTTCGATGTTTGCCCTGAGTTTGATCCGCAGTTCTTCACCCTCCTGAGATTGGATAATCTGCAGCGCCCTGAAGGCAGCTGCTGCCTGCGCAGGTGCCAAAGCGGTTCCAAAGAGAAACGTTCGGGCCTCGTTGACCAGGTGGCGGATGATTTCCCCAGATGCGGCGACAAAGCCGCCGGAAGAGCCAAGCGCTTTTCCCAGCGTGCCCATTTGGACTTCCACCCTGGCGGTGAGGCCAAGTTCCGTCGCCAGACCATTCCCTTGGGGGCCAAAAATCCCGCCCGCGTGTGCTTCATCCAAAAGAAGCCAGGCGGAAAATTCCTCCTTGAGATCCACGATTTCCTTTAGGGGGAGTCGATCTCCGTCCATGGAATGGAGCGACTCCGTCACGATAAGAATTTTGCCTTGGGGATTCAGTTTTCGCGTCAATTGAAGGATTTGGAAGAGATCCTGCGAGTCGCGGCGGTTAAAGATGCGGATCTTGGCGTTGGAGAGTTTGGCGCCGTCAAAAAGACAGGCATGAGCGTTTCTTTCGATGATCACCGTGTCCCGGCTTGAGGCCAGGGAGGGAATCACACCCAAAGGCGCCAGATACCCGGCAGCAAAGAGTAGGGACCTCTCGGTTGATTTCCAGGCAGCCAAAGCCTCCTCCAGTCTCTGGTACTCCGGGTAGTTGGGAGCCAACAAGCGCGCAGCCTGTGATCCGGTCCCGTGCGCGTGGATGGATTGCCACGCAGCCTGCTTCACCTCGGGATGCTGCGAGAGGCCGAGATAGTCGTTGTTGGAGAAAGAGAGGGTATCGGAAGAGTCGTCTCTCAAGCTGCGTTCGGTTTTCGAGGCCTGCCGAGCCGAATGTCGGGAGCGCATGACATCCAAAAAGGGTTCGATCGATGGGCTGGACACACCATGAGAGTGCCGAAACGATGTGGGATCGGACGAGGGAAAAGTCAGAGAGTTTCGTGGCGGGTCGGAACACCTCCCACGCAAGTCCATTCTGCTTTTTGCCTGTCTTGGAGGATCGTTTCCAAGAGATCACCGGTGGTGGGAATCCTCCAAGCCACCCAGTCCGCCCAGGCTCCGGGAGCCAGGCACCCAAGCCGGGATGGGCGTTGCAGGGCTTTGGCCGGCCCCGTGGTAATCATGGCCCATGCTTCAGCGGTTGTGACCTCGGGGTGATGGGAGCGAAACTCCCGGACCTCTGCCCGCAGATCAAACTGAAAGTTGGAGGAGCCGGCAGGACTGTCCGTTCCCAGACAGACGGGAACCCCTTGCTTCCGGTAAAGGGGAAAGGGAAATGGTGCACGTCCGAACCACGCGTGGGCGAGGGGGCAATGGACGATGATGGCTTTTCTTTCCAAGAGATAATCGAGATCCGACTCCGTCACCTCATTGCCGTGAGCCAGGATGGGGGAGGAGGGCAGGGTTTGGTTTGTTCTGCACCAACTCATGGCGGAGGGGTTGGTTTCTGCCAGATCCTTGCGGGAAAGCTCTTTGGGGAGAAGAGAGCGCAAGGGGGAGGGCTGACCGGCCAAAAACTGTGTTTCGACCGGAGATTCGGCCAAATGCGTGGTGAAAGGCAGGTGCTGCTGGGTGCTTAAATCCCTGAGGGAACGATAAAGCTCGGGCGAAGCGGTGTAGGGGGAGTGGGGAGAAAGAGCCAAATGCCAGAAAGAGGCGGGATGTCGGATCAGCCACGCTTTCGCCCGATCCAGAACTTCGGCGGCGTTGACCGTCTCCGCAAAATCCATGAATTCAAGGCCCCACCATATTCGGGTGGCTGTAGAAGTCAGACCAGCCAGGGTGGAGGAATCGGAAAGAATGGAGAGAATCGAGGTAGTTCCCGTCTGGAGGGCATGGCTGGAAGACTCGACGACGGACTGCCGTCGCTTTTCCGGGGTTAGTTCAGGGAGACAGGAGATCACCTGGCGCAACCAATCGCTGAAATCTTTACCCGGCAGCAGACGGTTTTGTAATCCAGCGAGATCGAGGTGGGCATGCAGATTGATGAATCCAGGGGAGAGGACCATACCCGACAACTTCAACATGTCCTCACCGGGGCTGGGCTTGAGATTGGATCCTACCTCCGTGATGTGTTGGTCGGAAAAACGGAGATGACCCGGGCGATGGATCCGATCTGGGGACTCAATCAGGGCATCCGCCTGAACCAGCATAGGGTTAACTGGCTTTCGCCTTGGATTGGGTCGTCTGCATTATCTCCAAGAGGGAGGGGGCGATGGATTTGCGGGTTTCCGGCTCCATCCGGTCGATAAAAAGAATTCCCTGAAGATGATCCACCTCGTGTTGCAGTGCCCGTGCGAGAAGACCGCCGGCCTGAAGACTCATCGGTTTTCCATGAAGATCCAGGTAATCCATCCGGATGCGTAGGCTCCTCCGCACGGCGCCATAGACATTGGGGAAACTGAGGCAGCCTTCTTCGGCTTCCTCTCTCTTGCGCGTCAGGGTGATGACGGGGTTGCAGAAAAAAAGGGGCATCTGGGTGCGCCAATCCACCGCCTTGCCGGCGATCTCCAGGGAAGACGGGCGTTTTTCCACTTTTCTCAAATCCACCAGGGCAATCTGGAGGGAGATGCCGACCTGGGGGGCGGCTAAGCCGATGCCCTCCGCGACCCGCATGGTGGCCTCCAAACATCGGGCGAGTTCATTCAGCTTTTCATCCGGTGGGTTCACCCGGGCGGCTGGCTGTCGGAGTACCGGATCGCCATAAAGACGGACCGGCAAGGTTGTGGGGGATTTCAGGGGTTGGCGGTAGCGCCACCGATCTTGGAGGTTCGAACCGAGATCGGCACGCCGGCGTCCTCGCACGCGTCAAAGAATTTAAAGAAGATGGAAATCGGCGTGGTTTCGTCAAAGTTTAAAACGACATTCTTGACCCCTTTATCCTTCAGTGTCTTGGCAAGGTCGGCGCGGAAAGAATCCGACTTGGGATTCAAGTTTAGGGTTTGGTCGCCCAGATAAAGGGGAAAAGTGTCCGCCTCAAAGAGTTTGGCATATTCTGCGGCTTTCGCCGACTTCAAGGTCAGTTCGGGAGGAGCTTTCTGGGGCTCCTCGGTCTTTTCCGTTCCCTTTTCTGACTTGGGCGGCGTGACATCCACGGAGGCGGTCTTCTTTTTAAAAGTGGTGGTGACGATAAAAAAGATCAAAAGCATGCAAAGAATGTCGATCAGCGGAATGACGTTGATCTCGGCCCGGCGGCGACGGGTGGGGTTGAACTTCATGCTGGGTGGACCCCGGGAAAAGTCAGGCGGGGACTTCTTCGGTGTAGAGCTTCTTTAGGAGAAGCATCGATAGCTCCTCCATCTCCACGGCCAGCACATCGATCTTCTTGCTGAAGAAGGTAAAAGGGAAAAGCATGACGATGGCGGTCCCGATGCCCAGGACGGTGGTGTGGAGGGCTTCGGCGATACCGGCGGAAATCTTTTCCGGATCGGAATTGGCCGAACCGACGGCAGCAAAAATGGTGATGAGGCCGGAAACCGTTCCCACCAGACCCAGCAAAGGAGAGGCCCCGACAAAGATTTCCAGATACACGATCCCTCTTTCCAAGCGGGCCACTTCCGTGCGGGCCACGGTTTGGAGGACTTCCACGTTTTCCCCCCTAGGCAGGGAGGCATGTTCCAGGCAGCTATTGACGAGCCGGGCCAAGGCCGAGTCGTTTCGCACACAGAGACGGGTCAGGGTTTCGGTGTTTCCACCTGGGCGGAGTGCCCGGATGGCATCAATGACCTCCCGGGGAGTGACCCTTTCACGCCGCAAGCGGAGGAAAATCAGGACGCTGAGAAAAATTCCGGTGATGAGAGAGGCGAGCAGGGGGAAGAGAATCAGAACCAAAATGAACGGGGAGACATTCAATTTGATAAAGTGTTCCAGAAAGGGAAGTGTGTTCATGAATTTACCTTAGGGAAGCGCGTGGTCTTGGCCAGCATGGAAGGTATGTTTCAGTAGATCCGAAAGGCCAACTGCCAAGGGAATCCGTTGGGTTTCTCTTTGAGAAGATCGGCTGGAAAGGGGCCGATCAGGGCACTCGACTGCTGAATGGCATCTCCGCTGATCACCCCAAGGATGGAGTTG
The DNA here is from genome assembly GCA_010024525.1 of Verrucomicrobiota bacterium. Lineage (GTDB taxonomy): Bacteria > Verrucomicrobiota > Verrucomicrobiia > Methylacidiphilales > Verrucolacustridaceae > Verrucolacustris. The sequence continues at coordinate 11,473 of RGGS01000019.1, forward strand.
GGGTTCCCCTGAACGATATCCAGATCTGATAAAGTACCATCCGGATTCACGTGAAACCGGATGACCACACGATCCACGCCGATTTGGGCCATGGTCTGCTGAACCTTTAGATTCCAACGGGATCCGATGGCCAGATAGAGCTTATGTTGGTAGCGACCCAAGGCCGTCGCCATGGAGGCAAACGAAGCATCCTGTCCCATTTGGGCTCCTCCGGAGACCGCGCTTCGGTCGCGGAAAATGTCGGGGGGGGGAGCCATGGCCGAGGATGAGTCCGAGGCATCGGCCGCCGCTTGGGCGGCTGAGGGAGGGCTTTGGTCCTGGCTTTGATCCTGATCTGGTTTGGTGTCTGGTGGAGTGTCGGTGGGAGCTTTTTGGATT
>RGGS01000181.1 GCA_010024525.1 Verrucomicrobiota bacterium
CTTTTACCCTCCTCGCGAAGCTCTTGCCGAAAGATGGTGGATCCGTACCTTGCGTCCATGGGAGCTGCTCCGGATCGAGCCAGTGCCGCCGCCAAGATCTTGGCCAACCCCTCGGACTACAAGGTCTGCGAAGGATGCGGAAGCATCGTCCTGAAAAAAGCCCTCCTTTGCCCGAACTGCCACGCTTACCGCTTCGACGAATCGACCCCCTTGGTCAAAAAACAGGCTGAGATCCTCGGTTCCCGTGAGGCCGCGTCCGTGACCAAGGACGATTACAACTGAAAACTGCCGTCGGCGAAACTCCTGTAGGGTTTGGACGACAGGCGATAGGCTGTTAGACCTTCCCACATGAAACTCCTTTTGGGCCATTCTCCGGACGCTGACGATGCCTTCATGTTTTATGCCATGGCCAAAAACCTGGTGAATCTACGGGGCCACGATTTCGAACATATCCTGCAGGATATCGAAACGCTGAACCGCCGTTGCCAAGCTAACGAACTGGACGTCTCCGCCGTCTCCTTTCACGCCTACACCAAGATCAGCGACCGCTACGCCCTGTTGCCCTGCGGGGCGAGTTTTGGGGACGGTTACGGCCCCTGCCTCGTGGCCAAAATGAAATACTCACGGGAGGAGATGAAAAAGCTTCGTATCGGTATTCCCGGCTTCTGGACCAGCGCCTACCTCACCCTCCAACTCTATCTCGGGCTTCCGCACGGCTCCTTTCAGGCCATCAACCTCCCCTTCGACCAAATCCAACAGGCCATCCTGGACAAACGCGTGGATGCCGGACTGATCATCCACGAAGGCCAACTCACCTATCAAGAGGAGGGCTTCACCCTTTGCGAGGATCTGGGGGCGTGGTGGGCCCGGGAGACCCGGGGTCTTCCACTGCCGTTGGGAGGCAACGTGGTTCGACGTGACCTTGGAACAAAAACCATCTCCGATGTGACCCAAACCCTGCAAGAAAGCGTCCGCTACGCCCTCGAACACCGCCAGGCTGGCGTCCGCCATGCCCTCCCCCTCAGCCGGGGCATGGATGAAAAAAGAACCGACAAGTTCATCGGCATGTATGTGAACGATTTGACGCTGGATTTCGGTCCCCGGGGGAAAGCCGGACTACAAGAGTTCTTCGGCCGGTCAAAGGCGGCCGGACTGATCGGGGAAGTCCCGCAGATCTAGCGCAGCACCACCCCGCGTTCGGACGTCTTTAGAAACTCCAGCAATTCCTTCACCTCGGCCGTCTTGGGCCCCTTCTCCGTCAGGTACTCCCGGGCCTGGGAAAGATTATACTTGGGATTCAGCAACACCTTGAGGGCGTCCTTCAACCCCCGGATGGCCTCCTCCGAAAAACCCTTCCTTTGCAATCCAGTCAGATTCACCGAGCGGATCGCGGCCGGATTGCCGTCGGCGATCATGAAAGGGGGAACATCCTGCACCACCTTGGTGCAGCCTCCCAACATGGCGTGATTGCCGATCCGGCAAAATTGGTGCACGGCGGACAAGCCGCCAATCACGGCAAAGTTCCCCACGGTCACGTGTCCCGCCAACGTCCCGTTGTTGGAGAAGATACAGTCATTACCAACAACACAATTGTGGGCGATATGCGCATAAGCCAAAAAATGATTCCGGCTGCCAAGGATGGTTTTTTCTTCCGGGCCCGTGCCCCGGTTGACGGTGACAAACTCCCGAAAATTGTTTTCATCGCCTACTTCCAGATAAGTCGGCTCTCCCCGATACTTCAGGTCCTGCGTCTTTCCTCCGATGGAGCAAAAGGGGTGAAAAATATTTTTCGCCCCGAACCGGCTTGGACCCTCCAGGTTCACATGGTGCCGCAGTACACATCTTTCCCCCAACTCCACCCCCTCCCCGATCACACAGTAGGGACCTACCTCCACCGAGACTGGAACCTTGGCCTTGGGATGCACCACCGCCGTCGGATGAACCGCCATCGTGGCCGCCCTCAGCGATCCATGACCGCAAACATCAACTCGGCCTCGGAAACCACCTCGCCATTCACCAGACACTGACCGGAGGCCTTTCCGATCTTTCCACGGGATTTCGTCAGCTCGACCTGAATCATCAGGGCATCCCTTTGGTGTCCCCCTCAAAGCGCAACACGCGATCCACCATCAGGAATGGGTAGCGATGCGGGAGAATCTTCATCACATCGTTGATGTCCAGTGCTCTCTCCCCAACGGGAACGTTCTCCACCGGCATCAGGGATGACTGGTAGGCTCGGTAGGCTTTCAGCAGCGCCTTGGCAAACTGCAGGTTCAGCCCGTGGCTGGGTTTGGCCGCCAAAATGTGACCCCGGATGGGCAAGGGAAACAGCGCCAGGTCCCCGATGATATCGAGAATCTTGTGCCGGACGAATTCATCGGGATAACGCATCGGCTCCTTGCTCATCACCGATTCGCCCCGAATGACGATCGCATTTTCGAGGCTCCCCCCCTTGATCAATCCCTTCGCCAGGAGAGGCTCCACCTCTTCATAAAAAACAAAGGTCCGCGCCCGTCCAATTTCCTTGGCATAATTGTCGGCCCCCACCTCGATGCTTAGAAACTGGGTGTGGTGGGGGGTATGGTTGGAGTTGGTGCAGGAAACCTTGAACCCTTCATGCGGCAACGCCGCCATGTAACCTCCGTCTGGGGCAGTCACCCAGACCGGCTCCTTGATTTGAAAAACGGAACGCGGGGCCTCCAGCTCCTTTCGCCCCGCCTGGGACAAAAGTTCCAAAAAAGGCGATGCGCTGCCGTCCCCAATGGGCGGCTCATTCGCATCGAGTTCGATCAGGGCGTTATCGATCTCCAGCCCACGCAAGGCCGAAAGAAGATGCTCCACCGTGCTGACCTTCACACTCCCCTCCGCTAAGGTGGTCGCACGTTCCACCTGCTTTACTTTCTCCAAAAAGGCCGGAATGGTCGGCTGATCGGCCAAATCCATGCGCCGGAATTGATAGCCAAATCCCGACCCTGCCGGCTTGACGGTCAATCGCACCTTGGCCCCGCTATGCAGGGAGGTGCCCGTCAGACTGGCTTCACGCTCTACCGTGGTTTCCCGTGCCGTCGGCATCCCACTTTCTACACATTTTAGCCCCCTGAGTCATCCCTCTTATCTTCCCGGTTTGCGGGGTCTGCTAGAGTACCCCCTTGAGCCAACCACTTCAGGATGAGGGTGTTCTGTTCCATCTTCGACGCCAGGGGGAAACCAGCCTGCTGGCTGTCTGGCTGACCCGCCGCCACGGAGTCGTGCGAACCCTTGCCAGGGGAGCAGCCAAACCGGGTAGCCCGCTCAAAGGTCACCTGGATCTTTTCCATGAATGCGAGATTACCTGGGAACCTTCGCGCCGAGGCACCCTGCACCACCTCAAAGAGGCGCGGGTCAAAGAGACCCATTCCGGTTTGCGCCAATCCTACTCCCGCCTTTTGGCCGCCACCTATTTTGCCCAAACCATCGAACAGTCGACTGAACCCGATTCCGATCTGGAATCCTTGCACTCCCTGCTCCGGTTGGCCTTGGCCTGGTTGGAAAATAAAGATCCCCATCGGAAACTGGTCGAACGATTCGAACGGGCCGTCCTCAAACAACTCGGTGCCGATGACCCCCGGCGCTCCCCCCGCTCCGCCCACCTCGATTACCGACACGACCGGCGTCGCCGCCGGAGCGCACGCCGCCGCCCATGGCGGTCACGGCGGTCACACCGCCGCCAAGACCGGCTTC
>RGGS01000182.1 GCA_010024525.1 Verrucomicrobiota bacterium
TTTCCCGAGGTGCGGATTATCGGAGTTTTTCGGGAAGAGGACATAGCCAAGCTCTTTGGGGCGCTGGAGATCCTGGGAGCGGACTCGTTTGCCGTCGTATACGGGGAGGATGAAAAAGGAGCTCCGCTGGGGGAGCTCTCCCCGTTGGGAAGGAACCGTCTGGTGGGAAAAAAGCAGGGCAAGAGCTTTGATCTGACGGAAGGGGAATCCGTCGGCGGTCATGTGTCCTCCAAAGATCTGGAGGTCGCCCACGCGGATGAGAGTGCCGCCAAAATGGAGGCGGCCCTCTTCGGGGACGGATCCAAAGTGGTAAGTGGATCGGTGGCGTGGAATGCCGGGGTGATGCTATGGCTGGGGGGATTGGCGTCCAACTGGGCAGAAGGAAGAGAACTGGCGGAACAAACCATGAAGCATGGGGGAGCTAGGGCCTTGCTTGGGCGATGGAGGACGTGGAGCCGGGGGAAGCCGGTTGAGACGAAGTAAGTCGAGGGGCTTGGATGAGGAGGTAGGCTTTTTAGTGTTTAGTCATGGAGGGGAGCTCAAAGCTTTCAGGCTCCCTCCACGACTAAGGGCTAACTGCTAAATAGCCTCCCCCAGAAAGGGGTTGGACTGTTTTTCCTGTCCGATCGTGGTGGATGGGCCATGTCCCGGGTAAACGATGGTTTTGGGTGGGAGAGGAAGAATCTTTTTCCTGATTCCATCGAGGAGGATCTCACGACTGCCTCCGGGCAGATCCCAGCGACCGACCCCGTCGGCAAAAAGAACGTCGCCGCCAAAAAGCTGGCCGCTCTCGGGAAAATAAAGACAAAGGCTGCCGGGGCAGTGGCCTGGAACATGCAGAAGTCGGGCTTTGGGCCAATCGGTGGGGAGAGGGGTGGTTTCGTCGAGATGTTGGGTGGCAGAAACAGGGCGAAGTTTTTTGGGGAGGCCAAAAGTGAGCATTGCGTCCGGTTGCTGGCAGAGGAATGCGGTGTCTGGATGATAGTAGACGGGGCACTGGGCCCAGTCGGCCAAGTCCGCGGCGTCCCAGATGTGGTCCCAGTGGCCGTGAGTGAGAAGGAGAGCGTGAGGCTTGAGCTTTCTCTTTTTTAGAAAGTCTAAAAATCCTTCCGGGGCATCGATGGCGAGGAGATGGCCATCCAAATCGAGAAGGTAGGCGTTGGTGGCGGCGAGGCCGCCGGTGAAGATCAAAGGGTCAGGCATAAGGGGTCATGATCCGGCTTGGACGATAGATCCAGCTTAGGATGAAGAGGGTGGAGAAACCATAACTTTGCGGGGGTTGGAAGGTGCCGATAAATGATTATAATCGCAGAGGTGAAGACCAGCCCCCTTTTTTTGTTTATGGCGTTGTATTGTGTGGGGGGGTGGGCTGAGGAAAAGAAGGACGAAGCTCCAGCGAAGCTGAGTGTGGAAGAAAACGTCAAGGTGGGCCGAGGGATGGCGTTTCAGGCTTACGGAGCGGAGCAGCAGGAGGCTTGGAGGGCGGCGAAAGATCTTTATACGGCGGCCCTGGAGAAGGCGCCGGATATCCCCTGGATCCGTTTGCGGAGGGGATTTTGCGAGATGAAATTGGAAGATGAAGAGGCGGCGCGGGCCGATTTCCAAAAGGCGATCTCCCTGGGCATTTCCACCGACAAGGCGGACGCGGAAAATGATCTGCAGTTCCTGATCACCTTGCGGTCGAAAGCCGGGCCGCTGGCCGAGTTTCGGGATCCGAAGGGGGCGATCGCTCTCTCCACCCGACTGGTGGATCTCAATCGAACGACCGATTACATTCTTTTACTGGCGGCCTGCATGGCGGAATCGGAGCAGTATCTCCGAGCCCAAGATATTCTTTTGGCGCGGTGGAAAGAGGTGGAGGGGGCGGAGGAGAAACAAAGACTGCAAACGGCCGTGGAAACGTTCCGGACCCAGTCGAAATTCGGACCGGCTTTGGAGGGGTTGGAGTTGGAGAAGGGTGGGAAATATTTGGAGGCGATGGACAAATACACCAGCGTGTTGGATCAGGCGCCGGACACGGCCTGGGTGCTGGTCCGAAGAGCCTATTGTCTTTCCAAAACCGGGGATCCGGCGGGGGCCAAAGCCGATCTCAAGCGGGCGATGCGACTCACTCCGGAAACGGCGACGGATCGGGTGACCTTGGCATGGGCCAAAGCGACCTGTCCTTTCTTGGAGTTTAGGGACGGAGCCGGGGCGGTGAGCTTGGCCAAGCGCGCCCTGCAGGATGAACCCTTGATCCAGACGTACGGGATTCTGGCCTCGGGCTATGCGGAGATGGGGGATTTTCGCCGGGCGCAGGAAACAAGCATGTTGGCGTTGAGCAAGTCGCCCTCGGAGGGGGAGAAAAGGGAACTCGAAGCAAAGTTGGAGCTTTTCCGGGGCAAGAAATCGATCCAAGGGGACTGGCTCCCCAAGGCGGTGGCCGTGGAAAAGGGTGGATGAAATTTGGTCGCGCCAAGGTTTTCGTCTAGGAAAGTGGATGCTTTCACGATGTTGGCTTGTCGCTCTCGGGGCCCTGTGGCTCGGCTGCGGAGCGGGCTGCAGTAAAAAAATGGTCTCGGAAGAATCCTCCCAGGGGTCGAATCTGATCGATCGGGAACTGTTTTTTGGCAATCCGGCCTTGGCCAGTCCCCAGCTTTCACCGGATGGTCGGTGGGTAGCTTTCCTGAGGGAAAAGAACGGGATTTTGAATGTGCATCTGGTGGCCTGGGGGGAGCCTCTTCAGCAGGCTAGGTTGATCTACCGCTTGCGGCGGTTGGATCTTTCCCAGCCGGCAGATCCGGCAACCGGATTGCCCGCGGCCCAAGAGGTTCCGCTGAAGCCGGGCGCACGGGCGATGGTGATGGCCTTGCCAAAAGCCCGCCCTGGGGAGGCGTTGATCCAGGTGAACGAGCGGGATGAGAAGTACTTCGATGTGGAGCGTCTCTCCTTGGAGACCCTGCAAAGGACTCCGGTCTGGGAAAATAAGGAGGGTTGTGCCGACATCATTGTGGATTTGGATGGAAAGATCCGGATGGTGACACGGATGACGAAGGATGGCGGAACCGAACTGATGAGGGTGGAGGGAAAGAAGTTGTCCGCGCCGATTCTCAAGGTGAGTTGGCAGGAGTCGATGGGTGGATTCCAGTTCCGACCCGGGAACCGGACGGCCTATTTGGAGACGAATGTTGGACAGGAGGATTTGTCGTATCTGGCCGAGATCGACCCGCAAACGGGCAAGTTGGTGAAGATGGAATCGGATCCTTTGGGGAGGGTGGATTTGTCGCGGGCGGCCTTCTCCGAAGCCACGGACGAGTTGGTGGGGACGGTCTACTTTGACGACCGGAAGAGGAACTATTGGAAAGACAAGAGCTTCGAGGAGGATTTTCTTTTTCTGCGGAAGCAGTTTCCCAACCAGGAGGTGGGTTTGGCCGATATGTCGGGGAACGACCGGCGTTGGGTGGTGTTGATCTCCGGAGATACCGACCCGGGGACCTACTATCTTTTTGACCGGGACAACCGGCAAGTGGTCTTGTTTGGAGCTCTCCGACCCGATCTGCCCAAGGAGAAGCTGGCTCCCATGATGCCGATTCGCTACGCCTCCTCCGATGGTTTGGTGGTTCCCGGATATCTGACTTTGCCCGCGGGCAGGGAGGCTAAAAATCTGCCTTTGTTGGTCATGCCTCACGGTGGGCCGTGGGCCCGGGATTACTGGGGGTACAAC
>RGGS01000183.1 GCA_010024525.1 Verrucomicrobiota bacterium
TTCTTTCCTTACCGGGTGGCACCGGTTGACGTGAAACCGGCAAAGTGGAGGCGGCTTGCGGGGCGGCCAAACCGTAGTTGAGATGATAAATCCATCCCTCCTTCCGCAGGCGGGAGGTGTCAAAGGGTTGGGCGCGGAGGGAGTCAGACATGCGGTTTTCCATCCTGCAAAATTGTGGGGAATCGGAAACCCGAAAATCGAACTTTCCCTTTTCAGAGGCTGCTCCGGAGGTTGTGCCTCACAACCGCACTGCCCTACCCTTATCCAATCAAACCGTTTTTTTATGTTTTTTTCCTGACCCTTCTCATGGAAGGAGCCGGATCAATCCAGGCGCAATCCCCGGCGGTTCGCGCCGCCTCCGTCCTCGATCGGGGCGTCAATCTTGGCAACGCGCTGGAAGCCCCGCGGGAAGGAGAGTGGGGAGTGACCTTGGAGGAAAAAGACTTCGACCTGATCCGCCGGGCCGGCTTCCGGTCGGTCCGGATCCCGGTCCGCTGGTCGGCTCATGCGGAAACCCAACCGCCTTACACGATTGATGAGGAGTTTTTTCGCCGCATTGACTGGGTGCTGGACCAACTGCACCAACGGGGCCTGGCCGCCGTTCTCAACACCCAACACTGGGAGAATTTTTCCGCGGATCCCTCCGCCCAGGCAACCCGACTCGAGGCCGTCTGGACGCAGATCGCCCGGCGTTACCACGGGCAACCCGAATCCCTGGTTTTCGAGGTTTTCAACGAGCCCCATGACATCCGCCCGGAGATTTGGAACCCCATCCAGTTGCGCGTCCTGGGGAAAATTCGCGCCGTCAGCCCCGAACGGGTGGTGCTGCTTTCCTCCACGGATTGGTCCTCGGTGACAGGACTCAAGGACCTGCAACTACCCGACCGAGATCCGGCGGTGATGGCCACCTTTCATTACTACGCTCCCTACCCTTTCACCCACCAAGGGGCCCACTGGGCGAAAGACAGTGATCGCTGGCTGGGCACCCGCTGGCAGGATGAGGAACCGGAGCGGGAGGCGATCCGTCGGGATTTTCAAACTGCGGCGGATTGGTCAAAGAAAAACGCGGTGCCCGTTTTTCTGGGGGAATTCGGCGTCTTTGAAAAAGCCCCCATGGACGACCGCGTGCGATGGACCCGTCGGGTCGCCCGCACGGCTGAGGCCTTGGGGCTTCCCTGGTGCTACTGGGAGTTTCGCGCCCACTTCGGAGTCTATGATCCGCGCACCTCCGGATGGCGCCTACCATTGCTGCGCGCCCTTTTGCCGGATGCCCTACCGGACTCCTGATTTGCAATTCCTTCTTGGAGCGAGGGTCGGCACGGGGACATTCATCTTTCCCGTGCAACGGCTCCTGTTTTTATTCCTCGGCTTTGGTTTGGTGGGTTGCTCCCCGAAGGAGGATCCCCGGACCCACGGACGGGTGGTGGTGGAGTATTGGGAAAAATGGACGGCCTACGAGGGGGAAGCCATCGCCAGCGTGGTGGAGGATTTTAACCGCTCCCAGAACCGGATTTTTGTCCGTCACCTGACCGTCAGCAAAATGGATCAAAAACTTATCCTGGCCACCTCCGGAAAAAATCCTCCCGATGTGGCGGGGCTGTGGAACAGCTTTCTGCCCGCCTATGTGGAAAACAATGCCCTCCTTCCCCTCGACCGATGGGCCAAGGAAAGCGGCCTGCAGGAGGAAAATTACCTCCCGGTCTATTGGGAGATGTGCCGTCACCGGGGTCATCTTTGGGCCCTGCCCACCACACCCTCCGTCACGGCCCTGCACTGGAACAAAAAGGTCTTTCGGGAGGCCGGGCTCGACCCTGAGCACCCCCCCCGCACCTTGGCCGAACTGGAAAGCTTCAATGAGAAAATCACCCACAAAAATCCCGACGGCACGCTCGAGCGTATCGGCCACATGCCCCAAGAGCCCGGCTGGTGGATGCGGGACTTCAACCGCTGGTTCGGCGGCAGGGTTTGGGACGGGGAAAGCCGCCTGTTGCTGGATTCCGAACCCAATCGGCGTTTTTTCGCGTGGCTGGAAAGTTACCCCCGCCGGTTTGGGGGGCCGGCCATGTGTCGTCTTCGTGGCGGTTTTGGAAATTTTGCCTCCCCGGAAAATCCTTTTTTTACCGGCAAGGTGGCCATGGTTCTGCACGGGGTTTGGCTGGACAATTTCATCCGGAATTACGCTCCGCCGGATTTTGAATACGGGACGGCTCCCTTCCCCACCGACGAGGAGAACCCGGGAAATCCCGTCAGTGTGGCGGAGGCCGATATCCTGGTGATTCCCGCCGGATCGCGGCATCCCCGGGAAGCCATGGAATTCATTCGCTACGTGCAAAGCCAGCCGACCATGGAGAAACTCTGCCTTCTCATGAAAAAATTCACACCGTTGCGGCAAGTCAGCCCGGAATTTCTCCGGAATCACCCCCACCCCTATCTGAGGGTGTTTCTGGAGTTGGCGCGAAGTCCCCGCACCGCACCAATCCTGAACATTCCCAGCTTCAACGAGTACAGCAACGACATCGAAGCCAATGTGAACGGGGTACTGCGCGGCTCCCTGACCGGCGAGGAGGGGCGGGCAAGGCTGCAGGAGCGACAGCAGAGGGCCCTGGATGACAAACTGGCTCGCTGGCGACAGGTGGCCGGAAGCCGGGAATCCACTTGGCGCCGGGAACTGGCGGAGACTCCATGACCCCAGGGGATCGGATCCGATGCCGGCAGGGACTGGGGTTCCTTCTCCCATGGCTGGTGGGATTTGTTGTTTTCAGCGTTTACCCCTTGGCCGCCTCCCTCTGGTTTTCCCTGTGCGACTACAGCGTGCTGGCCCCACCGGTGTTTCTCGGGACGAAAAATTACACCGACATGGCCTACGATCCCGTTTTTTGGCAAGCGCTGCGAAATACCCTGGTTTTCGCCGCGGTCGCCATCCCTCTTGGCACGGCCCTTTCCATCGGCCTGGCGGTGTTGTTGAACCAGCCGATTCGAGCCCGCGGTTTTTTCCGGACTATTTTTTTTCTTCCCTCCCTCGTTCCGGTGATTTCCCTGGCCATTCTCTGGCAGTGGATCCTGAACGGCCAGATGGGCCTCCTGAACACGGTTCTACTCTATCCCTTGCGATGGGTCGGAGGAGTTCTGGGGACCCCATGTCCGCCGCCCGATTGGCTCAACGACCCCTCGTTTGCCCTGTGGGGTCTGGTCTTCACGGGTCTCTGGGGAACCGGACACGCCATGGTCATTTACCTCGCGGGGTTGCAGGAAATTCCCGCTGAGCTGTACGAGGCGGCCGAACTGGATGGCACAAGCGCTTGGCAAAGATTCCGGCATATCACCCTACCCATGCTGTCTCCGGTGATTTTCTTCAATGTTATCATGGGGGTCATTGGGACGCTGCAGACCTTCGCCGTTCCATTTATCCTGACCGGGGGCGGAGACGGGCCTGGGCGCTCCCTGCTCTTTGTCGCCACCTACATCTATCAACATGCCTTCAGCTACTGGAATATGGGGTATGCCTGCAGCCTGGCTTTGTTCCTTTTTTTGATCATCGCCCTCTTAACCCTATGGGTGGTGCGTATCGGTGAAACACGGGTGCACTACGCTGGGCGCTAACCCGTGCATTCCCAAATCTCCCGCATCCTCGTTTGGGTTGTCTTGCTGGTTATGGGCTTGATGTTCCTACTTCCGTTTGCCTGGATGGTC
>RGGS01000184.1 GCA_010024525.1 Verrucomicrobiota bacterium
GGTTCTCTGGTCGAACGCACTTTTGCGGAAGAGATAATCGAGGAACATCGGACCTTCGTACCACCAATGCCCGTAGAGTTCGGCATCGTAGGGGCAAAGAACAATGGGCTCCACCCCCATGACTCCCCGTAGATGTTCGATCTGCTTTTCCCGGTTGAACATGAAGTTGGCGGCATGGGACGCGGCCCGCTCCCGTGCGACCCAAGGGCGATAGGGCTCCTTATGAGGGGTTCGGCCGGTGATCCGGTAATATTTTAATCCCGTGAACTTGCGTAGTCCGTTGGGCTGGATGTAGGGGCGGATATAGTCGTATTCGAGATCGAATCCACAGTCCCGATAGAAATCCCGGTAATCGCCATCGCCCGGGTAGCCCTCTTCGGCACTCCAGACTTGTTTGCTGGATTCAATATCCCTCCCAAAGGCGGCGGGCCCCGCGGGGGTGAAGATCGGGGCGAAGACCCCGTAGGCTGGGCGAGGTTCGGCGTAGAGAAGTCCATGGGCATCGAGGATGAACCAGCGGATTTCCGATTCCTGGAGATAGTTTTCCAGGCCGGGATAATAAGCGCATTCCGGAAGCCAGATTCCGCGGGGATCCCTCCCGAAGCAGTTACGGTAGTCGTTGCGGGCGACCTGGATCTGGGCCCGGACGGCCTGTGGGAATTCCCGCATGAGAGGAAGGAACCCATGGGTGGCGCCACAGGTGATGATCTCCAGTACCCCCGCATCCTGAAATTTCCGAAAAGCACCCACCAGATCACGACGGTAACGATCGCAGAACATGGTGCGACAGTGATGGAGTCGGTCATGATAAAAACGGGCGAGATCATGGAAGACGGGATCGTGTTTCGTGCGATCGAGCTCTTTGCCGGCCAGTTCGATCAGTTTTTCCAGGCCATGGACATACCGGTCCTGGAGCAGGGGATCACGCATCATGGCGCAAAGCGGAGGCGTCAGGGACATGGTGAGGCGGAAGGGAACGGCATCCCGAACCAATCCCTCCATCATGTCCAGCAAGGGCAGATACGTTTCCGTGATGGCCTCGTAAAACCAATCCTCCTCCAAAAACTCCGGGTATTCCGGATGCCGTACAAAAGGGAGGTGCGCGTGCAGAACCGGAGCTACATATCCGAGGGGCATGAGGGGAGGGAGGTTCTTAAGAACGTCCGAGGGGTTCCGGGAGAGGGGGTTGTGCGGTGGGATCCACGCCGGGAGTCGTGTCGGTCAGGCGCAAAAAAGAGAGGAGAGCGGAGCGCTTTTCCTCTCCATCGGGAGCCGTGGCATGAATGGGGATATGGAAACGGCCATCCGGGAAAGTGAAGTGGTAGGAGAAAGTCCCATCGGGTCGAAGGGCGATCTCTTTTCCGTCCACGGAGACTTTGGCCCCCGGAATGGTGCCCCCATAGATGATCAGCTCGGCGTTGACGTGCATCGCGAAGGAGCGATCCCGCCCTCGGGCAGAGGAGCTGAGGCTGGAGGGAATTCCGCTGGAACCCATTTCCAGCAGTCGACGACGAAGGGTTTCCGTCATTTCGAGGGAGCCGACGCGGATTCGGCGAACCAGTTCCCCGCCCAGATAATCCAGGATGCGGTCGGCCACTCCTGATGGAACGAAGCGGCGCAAGGCATAGGGAAAAGGCAAGGGATAGCCCTCACGCTGGAGTCGGGCGAGGGCTTTGGCCAAGGATTCGCCCGGTTGCATCTGGGAACGGACCAGATCGAGAAGTTGGCGGAAAGAGTAATGGAAAGGAATGGTGACGAATTCGACCTCCTGATTGGGAGAGGGATCATCCCGGGGTGTCAGGGCTTCGCTGGAAAGTGCGAGCTGATGGAAAGAGCCATCCCTGCGATAGTATCCCAATTCCGCCTGAAACGTCGTGGCGGGACGGTGAACCGGCAGATACCATTCGCGGGAGCCGGGGAAGACGTGAACCTGCTGGACCCGCTCCTGTCCGGGAATGAACACCTGCAGAAAAATTTTTCCGTCCGTCGATTCCTGCTCGGCGTCGCGGAGTTGTTGCCAAGTAAAGTCCCAATAGGCGTAGAGCCAGCGGGGATCACGGGCGGTGAGAAAGAGGCGACGAGTTCCGTAACTTTCGGGAAGTTCACCCAGAAATTCAAAGGCGGGCGTGTGTTCGGTTGGGGTAGCGGGGCTGAAGGGTTGGAGGACAAACTTGTGGGCCGAGTTGTCCACCGGCAAGGGTACGGTGCGGAGACGGGGGGAAGTGGAGGATGTCTTGGACCGGGCGGCTCCCTTTTTCGACGCGGCTTTCAAGGCCGATTTCTTCACGACCGGTTTGGCTGCCGGGTTCTTTTTCGCCGTAGTTTTCCGGGGTTTGGAATTAGGCTTGGACATGGATTTTTGTCTTCTCGTTAAGGGGCAAACTTTGGATACTCGCAAAAATCCAAATTTGAATCAATTCACATATTACCCGCAAATCTGAAAAAACCAAAACAATTGTAAATCAATAAGTTATGAATAATAAGAGAATTATTCCTTGTTTGGATGTGGATTTGCCAATGCGTGGTGCTGGCGGTGGACGTCCGGCGGAAGCCGACCGGAGGCTGGGAGGTGACGACCCACGGGGGAAGGACCGCCACCGGAAAGGATGCGATCGCCTGGATTCAAGAGGGCGAGAAAAGGGGGGCGGGGGAGATTTTGCTGACCAGCATGGATGCAGATGGAACCCGAAAAGGTTACGACCTGGAGCTGACCCGGACGGTAAGTTCCGCTGTGGGGATTCCGGTCATCGCTAGCGGGGGGGCGGGTAGCAAAGAGCATTTCGCCGAGGTGTTGGGTGAAAATGGGAGGGCAGATGCGGCTTTGGCGGCGAGCCTTTTTCATTTCGGTGAGTTGACCGTGCCGGAGGTCAAACGACATTTGCAGTCACGCGGAATCCCGGTGCGTCCGCCCCGAGCCTTATGATCTATCCAGACGAAAAAAAGTTTTTGGAGCTTTCGGGGCAGGGAAACCTGATTCCCGTGGGAAGAGAGGTGCCGATGGGGGCCGAAACCCCGGTATCGGCTTACATCAAGCTTTCCGGCCAGCCGGCGGGAGGGGCCTTTTTGCTGGAGAGCGCGGAAACGGGAGGAAGGTTGGGAAGATACTCTTTTGTGGGGGCTCGACCCTCGGCGGTGATGGAATTCCGGAACGGTCGGATGCGTTTGACCCGGTTAAGCGGTGAGGTGACGGAAAAAGCCCCGGAGCGTCCTGATCCGCTGCATGAGGTGCAGGAATTGTTGGCGGGAATCCGGGTCGTGTCGGCGTGGCCGGGGGATCCGCCGCCGTTTGCCGGGGGTGCCGTGGGATTTCTTGCCTTTGAGGCCGTCCGTTTTTTTGAAACCACCGTGGGGATGGCCAGGAAAGACGATTTGGGAGTGCCGGACGCTTGTTTCGCCCTGGTGGAGGAGTTCGTCATTTTCGATCACTCCCAAAAAACCATGCGTCCGGTGGTGCAGGTGAAAGTGGGGAGTGATCCCCGAGCGGATTATCGTCGAGGGCTGGAGCGTTTGGAGGCGCTGGAGAAGCGCTTGGCGCAACCGGCAGGAAAATCCAGCACGGAAGTTCCCCGGCGACCGGAGGGGGATTTGCTGCTGGGAGCGACCCCCAACATGAGCAAGGCGGAGTATGTGAAGATGGCCGAGGGGATGCAGGAGCACATCCGG
>RGGS01000185.1 GCA_010024525.1 Verrucomicrobiota bacterium
ATCAATGCGGATGCCATCGATTTTCGCAATGTGGAGCTTCTCCGCAAGTTCATCACTGAACGCGGCAAGATTCTTCCCCGCCGCGTGACCGGCATGCCGGCCGTCCTGCACCGCCGCCTCAACCAAGCCATCAAACGGGCCCGTAACGCCCTCCTCCTCAAATGAGCCGCCGTTGCCAGATCACCGGAGCCGTCCCGTCCCTCGGGCGGAAGATCATCCGTAGCGGTAAATCCAAAAAATCGGGTGGTATTGGTATGCACGTCACCGCCAATACCCCGCGCAAATTCCGTCCCAACTTGCGCCGCAAGAGGCTCTATGTCCCTGAATTGGGTCGCCATGTCAGCATTCGTCTTACGGCCCGGGCGCTGAAGACCATCTCGAAAAAGGGTGCCTACGCCACCCTGAAACGCGCCGGCCTAGTATAAGCGAGCGGACCTGCCCTGGCTTGATGGCAGACCGTGCAACCTAAGGGGGCTGCTCTATCGATTCAGTGGCGGACGGCTGGTTTCCTTGGGATTCTGAGTCAGGATCAGCTCCACTGGGTAATGATCACTGGGGATATTTTCTCCTGAAATGACTCTGATTCGCTCTTTACTCATTCCAAAGGCATGCCTCCAGCCTGGCGAGAGGAGAAAATGATCAAAATCTGAAGCGGCAAATCTCCCCGCAGGATCAGGTTTTATTGTGACTCCCTCCGGCCATGTCAGTCCCCCATCCGCCAGAATCCACCCCTCCCGCATCAGGGATCGTATCGTTTCTTCCGTAAATTCCGGATTCCTCGCCGAGCAGTTAAAGTCACCCCCCAAAAGAATGGCATCCTTTTGCGGGTTTAACCCCCGCCGACACCAATCCCAGCGGAGATATTCAACTGCTTTTTCCCTTCGTTTGGCCGATCCATCCCTTCCGCCGCGATTACTTTTCAGGTGCACCCCATAAACCGTGATGGACCTCCCCTGATCGTCCTGGAACTTGACCCCCAATAAACCCCGTACCGGACGCTCTACGGTCAGTGGTAAATGATGAAAATCAACTTCCCATACCTCGCTCCAAGGCCACTGACTGATCAAGGCGATATTTTGAGTCGGCAGTTTGTCATCCTCATCCCCTGCCCTTTGAAAGTCGGTCATGACTCTCCAGGGATAGGCTGGAGACGCCCTCCTGAGGGCCGCCCCATCCAATACCTCCTGTAAAAGCGCCACTTGGGGCCATGTCTTTTCAATCATTTCACCCACCGAAAGAATATGTCGTTGTTGGATGACTGAGACCGCCTGGGGGTGGTGCCCGGGAAACCATTGCAGATTCCAGGTCATCCACCTCCAAGGTAATTGGGGGACAGCCCCCTCCTCACCCTTGGAAACTACCCTCGGTAGCCTGACCTCAGGAGCAGGAAGGGGGAGTTCGCCCCAGATGGGGGAGACCCATATCAAAACCAGCCAAAGCAACCTCCCATAGCCCATGCAGAATGAAACTGAAAAAAAGGGGTGAGGGTGCGGGGTTTTTTGGGCAAACCGCAATCTGGGAAACTTAATCTTCGCGCGGAGACCAAGAACCCGGCTGAGTCGGCCTTTGATTCACTTTGTCACCGACCAACCCACTCTCCCTTGCCTGACGGCTTCGGACCACCTCCAGGAGGTCTCTTCTCTCTTGCTGCTTATACCAGACATAAAGTCCCAGCCCTGAGGAGGACACGAACAAAAACCAGACGGAAATGAAAAGTTTCGCCTTAAACTCCTGCCCCACCCTGTCCCACCATTCATCGAAATAATGCCCTAGGGTGAAACCTTTTTTGTGCTTGGGTCGTTTGAGCATAAGCGATTGGAAATAAGGGGTTAAAACTGTCACGCAAACGTCACAATGCAATCTCAGGCTTCACTTCCTCTCGTTTTTTTCGCTCATTTCGCTATATTGCAATTATGGGCCTGTGGCGAAATTGGCAGACGCGACAGACTTAGGATCTGTTGGGGTAACCCGTGGAGGTTCGAGTCCTCTCAGGCCCACACTCTACCCCCCACGTCGGGAGATAATATTATACAACCTAGCGGTGTGCTTTCTTTTGGTTACCAGCCTTTGGCTCCCCTGCTTCCCCCACGATCTTGTCATAAGCACCACGGACTTGGGCCCGGACACGAGTGGCCGTCTCCATCCACTGTTCCCCACACCCGTTCCCGCATTTTTTGGCCAGCCAATCAAGATCTTCCCCATTTTCCGGCAACAAAGCCCCACCCCGCCCCTCATCCAACCTCATCCACCACTCCGCCGCCGACCAAAACCTTAGCCCCTCCTCCAAAAGTCCGGCCTCCTTGGGTAGTTTCTTGGCCATTTTCTGGAGAACTTTTGCCGTGTTGGTCTCCACATACCCTTCCCTCATTTGCCAAGCCTGAGCGGCAAATTCCACATCGATTAACCCTCCGCACCCCGTCTTGTAAGCCCGTGCCTCTTGACCAAACGGTACCCGCTCTGCTTCGATTCGTTTCCGCATTTCCTTCAGCTCGGCAACAAAGGCCGGAGTTTTTCCAGTTTTAAGCCAAATCTTTTCCACTGCCGGCCAGAATTGCCCCCCCGGGGCTTTCGCCCCGGCAATCGCCCTCGCCCGACACAACGTCTGCACCTCCCAGCTTTGGGCTTCTTTCCCGTAATACTCCGCATAACGCCGCGCGGGCACGGCCAAGGCCCCCTCGGCATAGGGACGTAGCCGGAAATCCACTTTGAAAAGCCCACCCGTGGCCCTCTCCTCAGTCAAAAACCGGACCGCCGTTTGCACCGATTCCTCTCCCTCCCCCACCACCAGAAGATCCAAATCCGAACCGAAGCTCAGTCCCTCTCCTCCGGCTTTTCCCAGTCCGACCCACGCCCACTTGGGCTTGCCGGCAAACTCCCAGGCCCAGCCCAGACAGGCATCCGCCAAGGTTGTGAGTTCCCTCTGCAGTCCCTCCACCTCCTGCAGCCCCAACAGCCCTCGAAGAGCAATCCTTAGCTCCTCCGCCACGGCATATCCCCTCACTCCGTCCAAAGCCTCCTCGGGATCCTTGGGCAGCTTCCAGGCCTGACGGTGATCGGCCAAAGTTCGCTCCGCATCCAATCCCGCCCGGGTCACTTCCTCAAACAGCTCGGGTCGGGCCACCAATTTCGGGCCCAGAAAATCGCTGCTTTCAAAGAAACTGATCAAGAGCTCCAACGCCTTGGGGCTCACACACAGGCTCTCGTAAAGCAACGAACGGGCCCCGTACCTCCCCACAAAATTGGCGAAACCCGTCAAAGCTCGATCCGGTCGGACACATTTGGACAACTCCTGCCGCAATCGTGGCTGCATCCTCTCAAAATTCTCTATCGTCCTCGCGGTTGCATGCACCTCGCCGCTGGGCGCCAGACCATCCCATGCGGCCCTCGCCGCCTCCGGATTCCGCCAGCTCATTTGCTCTGGCCAACCAAAAACTGCCACGGATTTGGGCCTCAATCCCCCGAGGATGGATTCATAAACCCCCCTCACGCGATCGCGACAGGCGACCACCTTCTTCTCCAATTCCCCCGCATCTTTCAAATCCATCGCCTGGGCCAATCGGGAAAGTTCCTCCCCGTCCGCGGGCAAAAGATGCGTCTGCCGGATCTGGCGCATCTGCAGTAAATCCTCGAGCCTTCTCCAGAAATCGTACCCCTCCATCAA
>RGGS01000186.1 GCA_010024525.1 Verrucomicrobiota bacterium
TTTGACCCGGGCCTCATGATGAATGACCCCGAATCCAGTCGTCAGCGTGTCGGCCAGCAAGGCCCCCAGTTCGGGATCCGTATCCCGCGGAATCGCGGTCAGGCGGTTGCCCGATATAACAGCCAACTCCTGAAACGTGGTGATCGGACCGGCGTTACAATCTTTTCCCTTCCAACAATACCGGGTCCCCCCGGCATCCACTCCCTCTCCCGGTCGCCAATGCGCCACCGCATGGTCCCCCGTTTTCAAATGTTTGATGCCCGGTCCCAATTCCAAAACCTCCACGGTCGCCTCATGACCGATGAGATGGGGCAAATACCGGTCAGGGCCTTTCACCGCATCAATCTCACCGATCTGCGACCCGCAAATCCGGGTCGTGAGAATGCGGACAAGCGCCTGCCCGTATCCCAGCCCGGGGATTTCCACCTCGTCGACCAGGAGGTCGGCTCCGGTCTGATGGAGGATTGCGGCGCGGGTTTTCACAATTTCCCGGCGGCGGCAAGTCCCTTCATCGTGCGAATGTTGTACCAGTTTTCCTGATCCTTGAGCTTCCCTGCCTGAAACGCCTCCATCACCTCCCGGATGCCGTCCTGCACGCCGAACTTTGGACGGAAGCCCGTGGCGAGCAGTTTTTTTGAGGATAGCCGGTAGGAGCGAGGGTCGTTCGACTCGGTCACGATAATTTCCGCCGGAATCTTGGCCTGTGCCATTTGGGCAATTTCCAAAATGGAGATGTTTTCAAATCCAGCATTGTAAATTCCGGTTAACTCAGGTTTGGCGAGAAAATGCTCGTAGACCCGGATCATGTCCTGGAGATGGATGTTCGGGCGCGTCTGATTTCCCCCGAAGACCGTGATCTTCCCCTTCGTCAGGGCCTGCATCGTGAGCATGTTGACCGATAGGTCCAGCCGCATGCGGGGAGAGTAGCCACAAACGGTGGCCGGGCGGATAAGGGTGGTGCGAATTTTATCTGCATAGCTCAACAGAACCCTTTCGCTGACCATTTTTGTCTTGTTGTAATCCGAAATGGGGACCAGGGACAACTCCTCGGTCACTTCCGGTTCCTCTTTCACCCCGTACACACTTCCGGAACTCGCATACACAAACTGTTTCACTCCATGGCGGATGGCCTTTTCCACCAAAAACATGGTGGCCAAGGTGTTCACCTCCCAGTTCAGCTTGGAATTCAGATCCGCACAGGGATCATTCGCCACATTGGCGAGATGCAAAACCGTATCGATCCCGTCGAAGGGAATGCGATCGACTTCCCGGATGTCAGCCTGGATGACCTTCAGACCCTTGGCCGGCTTCAGGTAGTTCCCGAACCACTGCACGTCCACCACCGTCAGCTCATGGCCCAGATCGAGGAGTCTTTGCGCCAACGGTGTTCCCACGTAGCCGCAACCGCCCGTTAAGAGAATTTTCATTTTTGGTTTCTTTCCTTTCAGTAAGTGAGCATTCCGATTCCGCTTTTCAACAAGGTGGCCTTCCGGACGGGTTCGGCATTACCTGGCACTCTCACCGCCTGGGCTCCCGCCAGTTGCCCGAGAAATGTCGCCTCCTCAATCGGCAGGCCTTGGGCCGCCGCCAGGGTGGCGAGAGCGCAGAAGGCGTCCCCTGCCCCCACCGTATCCACAATGTTTCTTTCAAACGGCTCGCAATGGCAGGCGGAACGCGGCGTCAGCCCGATCGTCTCCCGTCCTCCGCGAGTCAGCCAAGCGTAGCGGCTTCGCAGGTGCTGCCGCAGGTTTCCGAGTTCTTTTTCAAAATCAAAGCGCCGTCGTCCCACGGCCAGCGTGATTTCCGCCTGGTCCAGGGAGAAAGAATCGGCCCGACGGTAGCGCCGGTTGATGATGTTGAAGCCGTAGTTGTTGCTGTTGGTTTGGCAGTTCACCGCCAAAAATTTCGCCTGCTTTTCAACCAGCCTCCGCACGGGATCCGTCATCAGCCCGTGGCCGAAATCCATCACGAGCACGACGTCGGCCCAACG
The DNA here is from genome assembly GCA_010024525.1 of Verrucomicrobiota bacterium. Taxonomy (GTDB): domain Bacteria; phylum Verrucomicrobiota; class Verrucomicrobiia; order Methylacidiphilales; family Verrucolacustridaceae; genus Verrucolacustris. The sequence goes on from RGGS01000186.1 coordinate 1,991, forward strand.
GACCAGCTTGCGGAGTCGGGCGAGAAATCTTTTTTCCGTTTTGGCGTCCAGCGGTTCGTTTCGGATAAAATTCAGGGAGAAAAGCTTCGAAAGCTCTTTCCCTTCGGCCTTGGGCTCAACAAATCGCTGCTTCACGATGGTCACGCCCCCTTTTTGCCGGATATGCCCGCTCAGGGCCTTACGATAAGGCCGAAGCAGTTTTCCCAGCCAAGGTTCGTCCCCCGTCACGGTCGCCAAACGCACCTGCGGCGTGAATTCCCGGAGGTGCCGCACCACGGCGAGCGCGCCTCCCCCGTGCGTCTCCTCCGCCAAATGGCGGGCGGAGAGAATCCGGTTCTTGGAGGTCAGCCCCTGAACATCCACTGTGGAATAGCGATCAAAGATGACCTCCCCGATGACCAGAACTTTTTTGCGGGCAAACGCATCCACGCATGCTCGCAAGGCCCGAGAGTCGAACCGTTCGGCCAAATGCCGACAGAAATCCTTCACTTTCGGCTCTTGGGTTTCAAAATGGTTGTTCAGCAATCGAGTGGAGCTAAAGACCACGGATCCAACATAGCGGACCCGCCCCCCCAACCTTTTTACCGTGGCCACGTCCTGCTGAATGTTTCCGGTGACGTCGTTTGATGCATCCTGATACTCCAGCCCTTTGCAATAGACGTGGGGCCGAACGAGTTCGATGGCCTCCACCGCTGCGGGATGGGGAACCACCACGACATAATCGACGGACTCCAGGGCCGCCAAAGCCTTGGCTCGAAGGGCATCATTGAAAAAAGGCCGGCCGGGACCTTTGTTGACGTGCGCGGCCGCAGTCAGGGTGACCACCAAAACATCCCCCAGTTTCTTTGCCTCCTCGAAATGGATCACGTGCCCGGGGTGAACCAGATCAAACGTTCCGTGACATTGCACGATGGTTTTCCCTTTTTTGCGAAGCTCGGCAAAAACCGCTGGGGCCCTTGGGTAACTAAGAATCTTTCGGCTCATGGTTTGTGAATGTAGTGGTCGGGCAGCGTGCGAAGCGTGTCCAGATTCTGGTCGATCCATCGGATGACCGAGTCCACCCCCGCTTCCAGATCGACGGTCGGAACCCACTTCAGCTCCTGTTTGGCGCGGGTGGAGTCGAGCAAATAGGCCGCATCCTTTCCGGGGCGATCCTCCGTCACCTCGGCCAGTTTGGCAAAGGTGGATCCGGTTTTCTGGGCGATCATCGCGACCAAATCCCGAATGGCGATGAACCGGTCTGTGGAAAGATGATACACCTGCCCGGATTGCCCCCGATCCATAACCGCCAAGCTGGCTACCGCCACATCTTTTCCATGAATAAACGCCCGCGTGGAATGTCCACCCCCGTGGAGAGGCAGCTTTTTTTGGAGCCGGGAAAAAAGGGCGGCCCGGGGAACGATGCGATAGAGCTGCTGACCGGGGCCATAGACATTGGCCGCCCGGGTGAAGACCACGGGGAAGTTGTAGCGCTTGAAAAAGGTCATCAAATGCAGGTCACAAGCCGCCCGCGAAGCGGCATAGGGCGTGCTGGGGTTGAAGGGCGCATCCTCCCTCACCACGCCGGAACAGCTCCCATAAACTTCCGGGGTGGTTACATGGAGATATTTTTTCAGCCCATCCCACTTCCGGAGTTCCTCATGAAGCCGGACATTCGCCACCACATTGGT
>RGGS01000187.1 GCA_010024525.1 Verrucomicrobiota bacterium
GCCGTAATCGGCCTTGTCGAACTTCAGTGACGCGACCGCGTTGACCTGAACATCCACTTGGGTCGGGAGGGTTTCGGCCGGGGCCTGACGGTTTCGGGGTGCCCCAGCCAATGTCCTATCGGGTTGGATAGGGTGGGTGGATGAATCGCTTTCAACGATGGGTTTCCCAACTGGAGGGACGATTGACAGCAGGGAAGCGGGGGGAGAGTTTGCCCTGATGAGTGCCGGAGTTTTTCTTGCGGGTATCGTGGGCCTTTTGGCGGGTGCCGTGGGAGCCTACGCCTATTTTTCTGGTAGGCTCGGGAAGTTTTCCGGGGAGATCGAGGCGGCACAACGCCGGGCAGAGGAGCAGGAGCAGGCCCGGGTGAGGGCGGAGGCGCAAAGGCAGGAAGCCCGGGAGGGAGCGGTGAGGGCGGAAGCGGAGCGCCAGGCGGCAGAGCGAAGTCTGATCGAGGCTAGGAAGGAAAAGGAGGATTTGGCGGTGCGGTTGCAGGCGGAGTTCCGGGCGGCGGCCCAGCAGATGGTCACGGAGGGAACCAGGCGGTTGGCGGAAGACAATCGGACGCAGGTGGGAATTGAGCTGCGACCGATCCTCGACCGAATGGAGGCTTTCCGGAAACGGGTGGATGAAGTGCACACGGCGGAAACAACCTTGCAGGGGGATTTACGGAGGGAGTTGCAGCAGATCCAAGCCATGAGCACCAAGCTGGGGTCGGAAACTCATGCTTTAACCAGCGCGTTGAAGAGCGATTCTGGAGTCAGGGGTCGTTGGGGAGAGTTGGTGCTGGAAAAGACGCTGGAGATTTCCGGTTTGGAGAAGGGTCGGGAGTATCAGACGCAGGAGTCGGCCGACCGAAAGCGGATGGACGCGGTGGTGTTTCTTCCGGGCGACCGGGCGATCGTCATCGACAGTAAGGTGCCCCTGATCGATTACGATGCCTACTGTTCGGCCACCGAGCCTGGGGAGCAAGAGAAGTGCCTCAAGGCACACGGGGGTGCGGTCAAGAGGTTCATTGATGATCTTTCCGGCAAGTCGTATCCCGACCTGTTGCAGGGAAAGTCGCTGGATTTCACCGTGATGTTCATTCCGGTTGAGCCCGCATTCGGGGCAGCCTTGCGGGCGGATCCAAATCTTCTGCAGTACGCCTTTGACCAAAGGATTGTTCTGACGACCCCCAGTTCCCTGATGGCCACGCTGCGAACCATTTCCAATCTGTGGAAAATCGAGCGTCAGAATCGCAACGTGCAGGAGATCGCGCGGTTGGGGGGCAAGCTGCACGACGACCTGGCAAACTTCTGCGGGGACCTGACAGAGGTAGGGAAGGCGCTGGGGAAAGCGCATGAAGCCCATGAGTCGGCAGTGAAGAAACTTTCGGAAAAGAAGGGAAACATTCTCGGGACGGCGGAAAAGCTGCGGGAGTTGGGGGCAAAGACGGAAAAGAAGCTCCCGACGATGCTGGGCGACGGGTCGGACTGAGCGGTTGTCGGCCGGTAAATCAACCTTAAGCTGGGACGGAATTTGTCCCACCTGTTAGGATAGGATTTCCGATGATGAAGCGCGTTTTTCTGGGTTGGGAGGAGCCGGTGCTGGCGCATTCCGCTAAATGGCTGCTCTCCAACTTTCAGGATCTTTCGGAAGTGCGGGTGGTGGTCAGGGGATCCCGCGCCGGCCGGCGACTTCTGGAAAAGCTGGCGGTGGAGGCCGACCGCCAAAAGCGGGCACTCTTTCTTCCAAAGATCGCGACCATCGCCCGGATCGTGGACGAGCTCTTCACGGCGCCGGCGGGGCTGCTGCCGGTGGCACCGGAACTGACGCAAAAACTGGCCTGGATGGAGGCCCTGCGCCGTCTTTCGCCGGCCAAAAAAGCGAAACTGTTTCAGACGCAGAAAGGGCTCGGAGAAAGCGGGCAACCTGAACTGTTATTGGCTCAGCGCTTGCAGACCTTGCGGGATGAGTTGGGTGGAGAGGGTTTGGGCTTTGCAGAAGTGGCCCGCCTGATGTCGGAAAAGATGCCCGAGGCGCCGGAGATCGAACCGGAAAGATGGGAGTTGGTGGAGGAGGTTTTTGCCGAGGGCCGAAAGATATTGGAGAAAGCCGGCTGGATGGATCCAGCCGAACGAAGGGCGGTGTTGGCGGAGAAGGGAACACCCCAGCAGGTTCAGGTGGTGTTGGCCGGCGTGGTGGAGATTCGGCCTGTCTTCATGAAAATGCTGCAGCGCCTCTCGAAACCTCCGCAGGTACTGGTGTTCGCACCGGAAAAGGAGAAGGACGGATTCGATGAGGCGGGCCGGTTGCGGCCGGAATATTGGGCCAAGAGGAGAGCCGGGATGGAGAGTGGACAGATCCATGCGGTCGTGCGTTCGGCGGATCAAGCGGCGCGTTTGGCCGAGATGGCCAAGGCCTGGCCCGGCGCGACTCTGGCTTTGGCGGACGAGAAAGCCGTGGCCGGTATCCGCGAGGCATTGAGGGAGCCAGAGGAGGTGTCAGCTTCGGTTCAGGCGGAAAAGGTTTCGAATATGCTCGTGGAGATCTACGGAAAAATGGAGGTGAATCTGGATCTGCCCTCCGGCCGGATGATGAGGGACTCGCTCCAGAAAACACGAAAAGTGATGACGGAGCTGGCTTCGCTCAAACTGCCGTACTTGGAAAAGATACGAACGGCCGACTTTCTTCGTCTCGTGCTGGCTGAAATGGAGGATGAGCGCGTGCCCGAGCCCTCGCGGGTCGGGGCGGTGGAGATGGTGGGGTGGCTGGAACTGGCCGAGGAGGATGCACCCTCCGTGGCAGTGGCGTCGTTTCACGAGGGGGCGGTGCCGAGGAGTGTGACGGCGGATGAGTTTTTGCCCGGGCACCTCCGGGAAGTGCTCGGGGTGAATGACAATATGCGGAGATTGGCGCGCGATGCCTATGCCTTGGCGGTCGTGCTGGGAACAAGGGCGGAGAACAGGGGGATCGTCGGGCTGGTGGTGCCTTCCTTCAATCCAGCGGGTGACCCGGTGAAGCCATCGACAGGGTTTCCGTCACCGCCTTCCGGGACTATCTGCAAAGCCCGCGCTATTTCTATTTTCGGACGGTCCTGGGTTTGCAGTCCGTGGAGGATGAGCCCGGCGAACTTTCGCCGGCGGGATTCGGCAGCCTAATACACCGGGTGGTGGGTGTTTTTGGCAAAGACCAGAATTGTCGCGAGAGCACGAACGAGAAGGACATCTTCGCCTTTCTCAAGGGGGAGTTGGACCGGCAGGTCATGGAAAGGTTTGGCAAAAACCCCAAAGCCGCGGTGGGTTGGCAACTGGAAATGGCGGAGGCGAGGTTGGAGGCTTTTGCCCGGGTGCAAGCGCGGGAGCGGGCCGAGGGATGGCAGATCATGGTGGCCGAAGAGGAGAAGGGGAAAGATAACCGCAAAGAGTTTGCCCTGAAGGATGCCCGAGGAAGGGAACTGTTCGTCCATGGACGACCGGACCGGGTGGACTGGAATGAAAAGCAAAAGAGGTGGCGCGTGGTGGATGTCAAAACCAGCTCCGTGCCGAAGACTCCCGACCGCGCTCATTACGAAGCGGACGGAACGTGGAACGATCTGCAGATGCCGCTCTATCGGGAGCTCGCACCGCTAGTGTTGGGGGAGGCGGCTAAGGGCTGGGATCCGGAAAAGTGTGATCTGG
>RGGS01000188.1 GCA_010024525.1 Verrucomicrobiota bacterium
TGTTTTCCCATCCAGTATGCGGTGACCTATCCGGAACGTTTGCCCAGCGGTCTGCCTCCGTTGGATCTGCCGAAATTAGGAAGCCTGACGTTCGAGGCTCCCGACGAAAAACGATTCCCCGCCCTCCGCCTGGCCCGGGAAGCCGGGGAGCAAGGGGGAACTTTGCCGGGTGTTTTCAACGCAGCCAATGAGGTGGCGGTGGAGGCTTTTCTTGAAGAGCGGATTTCTTTCCCGAGAATCTGGCGCATGGTGGAATCGGTCATGCAAGATCACCGAACGGAAAGAACCCCGGGCCTGGAGGCGATTGTGGCTGCCGATCAATGGGCCCGGAAGAAAGCCCGGGAAATGCTTGGTTCCTCCCCGCGGGTGGGTTCATGAGCCTGTCCGGGATGGAGATCTTGATGGTGGGGGGAACCCTTCTCTTGGCCCTTTTTCTCTTTGGCGCCACGGTGGCCGCCCATGAATTTGGACACTACCTGGCGGCCCGTAAGATGGGCTTGGTGGTGGAACGGTTTGCCATCGGTTTGGGTCCAAAAATTTACGGTAAAGTGATCGACGGGGTGGAGTGGCAAATCAATCTGCTGCCCCTCGGCGGGTTTGTGCAGTTGCCCCAGATGAGCCCGGCGGAGGCCATTGAGGGGAAAGCGGCCAAGGAGGTGAAGAATTTGCCGCCGGCTTCGCCGAAAGCCAAAATCATCACCGCACTGGCGGGGCCGGTGGCCAGTCTGCTGCTGGGAATTCTCTGTTCGGTGGGGGCCTGGTTGGCGGGAGTCCCGACCAACATGATCTATCGGACCACGACGATCGGTTGGGTGGAACCGGGCTCGCCTGCTTCCAAAGCAGGAGTCCTTCCGGGGGACCGGATTTTGGCCATCGACGGTCGCAGGCCGGATCGATGGGCGGGGCGCCCCGGGGCGGTCCTGGAAAGCATTCTTTTGGGAACGGACCGGGAAATATTGCTGGAGGTGGACCGCAGTGACCGTGAGATCATCACCCTTCGGATCACCCCCGAACGGGACCAAGAGATGGAGGGATTGCGAAAACTTGGATTTGAAATGTACCCGGCCCAGACCGCGATGGTGAGCAAGGTTATTGAGGGAAGTCCGGCATTCCGGGCCGGCATCCAGCCGGGAGAAAAAATCCGATCCGTCAATGGAGCGAAGGTTTGGAATCCCGCCGCCGTCAAATCCGCCGTGGATTCCGGGCGGGAAGCTCTGGATCTGGTGGTCGAGAACCCATCTGGCCAAGGGAGGACGCTTCGCCTTCGTCCGGAAAGGGCGATGAACCGGCAGGAGCGAATGATCGGGGTGGTCTGGAAGCCCAATGATATCCAGATCACCCATCCCACTCCCGTGGAACAGGTCGCATCAGCAGCAGGCATGGTTTTCCGAACCCTCAAGGCGGTGGTTTCACCCGCTTCCAGCGTTGGCGTGAGGCATCTAAGCGGACCCTTGGGAATTTTTGAAAGGCTGGTTTCCCTTTTGCAAACCGACCCGAGGCTGGTGCTTTATTTCAGCGTGATCCTGAACGTGAATCTGGCGGTGCTGAACCTGCTTCCGATTCCGGTTCTGGATGGCGGGCACATCATGTTTTCCCTGCTCGAGGTCTTTCGCCGGCGCCCCATGGAGGCCAAGATGATCGAGAGAATCCAGACGGCTTTCGTCATTCTTTTGATGGGATTTTTCGTGCTCGTCACCTACCATGATTCCCTACGGTTGAAAAAGCGCATGCAGCAAACCACGGAGAGCAGCGAGTTGCCCATCTTCCGAAAAAACGGGGCAGGCAAATGAAGGCTTATTGTGCCAGTCCGTTCCGCTATGCCCGCCGCATTACTCGGGAAGTTCGGGTGGGAAAGGTAGGGATCGGGGGTTCCAACCCGATCCGGGTGCAAAGCATGATCACCTGCGACACGATGGATACGGCCGCATCCGTGAAACAGACCCTGGATTTGGTCAAGGTGGGGTGTGAAATTGTCCGGATTACCGCACCCACGGTGAAAGACGCGGCCAATCTGCGGAACATCAAGAAAGAGTTGGCCGCGGCCGGTTGCGACGTGCCGATTGTCGCCGATATTCATTTCAAGCCGGATGCCGCGATGGAGGCCGCCCAGTGGGTCGACAAGATCCGAATCAACCCGGGAAATTTCGCCGACAAAAAAAAGTTTGCGGTCCGGGAGTACACCGACGATCAATACGCGGAAGAACTGGCCCGTATTGAGGAAACGTTTACCCCGCTGGTCAAGTTGCTGATCGAGCGAAAGCTTGCGTTGCGGATCGGGACCAACCATGGATCGTTGTCAGACCGAATCATGAACCGTTATGGGGACACACCCCATGGCATGGTGGAGAGCGCCTTGGAATTCGCCCGCATTGCCCGAAAGCTGAATTTTCACAACTTCCTGTTTTCCATGAAGTCCTCGAATCCCAAGGTGATGATTGAGGCGTATCGTTTGCTGACGGTGGCTTTGGAGCGAGAGGGCCCTGACTGGAATTACCCCCTTCATCTTGGGGTGACGGAAGCCGGGGACGGTGAGGATGGAAGAATCAAAAGTGCGATCGGAATCGGATCCCTCCTGCTGGATGGGTTGGGTGACACCATCCGGGTTAGTCTGACGGAAGACAGTGTGCACGAGATTCCCGTGGGTCGGGCCTTGGTGAAGTATTTGGAAGAGAGGGCCCAGGGAAGTTTCGATGCCGAGGCCAAGCTCTCCTATGATCCGTATAGCTTTACCAAGCGGGCGTCCCAAAAACTCACCGTCCAAGGCATCGTCGTCGGGGGGGAAGAACCCCCGCGGGTGTTTGTCTCCGCCAAGGTCGAGGAGGCGCTTCGTCCGAGAAAAGCCCAGTTGGGCGATTTGGCGCCGGAATTGGTTCATGAACAGACTCCGATGGTCGAAGTCGATCCCCGGAACGATGCTGAGGTGAAGGCCTTGGAGGCAAAGAAGGAGCCCACTTTGGTGGCTCTGAAGGACGGGTTGGAAATCAATCCGGTCTCAGGCACGCGTCTGTTGGCGGCAAAAATTCCGGCCCGTCACCCGATTGTCCTCAAGGACACCCTGAAGCCGGCAGAATCGGAAGGTGGGCTGTCCGGTTTGATCCGGGCGGCGGTGCATATCGGGGCGCTGCTGTGTGACGGGATCGGGGATGCCATCCTGGTGCGGGGCGAGCCGGCTCCGGGTGCCTGCCTGCGCCTGGGGTTCAATATTTTGCAGGCGGCCGGCAGTCGGATCTTCAAGACCGATTATGTGGCCTGTCCCTCCTGCGGCCGGACCCTATTTGATCTGCAGAGCACGACGGCCAAAATTAAGGCGGCCACCCAGCACCTTAAGGGGGTCAAGATCGCGGTGATGGGATGCATTGTGAACGGACCCGGGGAGATGGCCGATGCGGACTTTGGTTATGTCGGGGGCGCCCCGGGAAAAATCAATCTCTACGTGGGCAAAACCCCGGTGAAGTTTAATATTCCGGAGGCCGAAGCGGTGGATCGTTTGAAAGATCTCATTCGAGAGCATGGCAAGTGGGTGGATGCTCCAGCTACCCCGGTCGCCGTTTAATCTTATTTTTTCCTGGGTAGGGTCCGACGTCCCAGCGGACCGCGCCCAACCTTTTTCGGCCTGCCCGGAGGTCAGGCCCT
>RGGS01000189.1 GCA_010024525.1 Verrucomicrobiota bacterium
ACCGCCTCGCGTTGGCCTAGCCTCGACTCCAAATCCCGACGTGCCCGGTTAATCTCATAAGCCCCGGGCAAAAACACGAGGACATCCCCTTTCCCCTGCCGGATCAGTCGCTCGGCCTCCCGCGCCGCCACCTCCGCCACTCCCGAACCACTCAGATCCTCCCGCTTCGCCAAATACTCGATCTCCACCGGATACATTCGCCCCTCCGATCGCAATACCTCCGCCCCAATCCTTTGGGCCAACTTTTCCGTCTCCAGGGTGGCAGACATCACCACGAGAATCAGGTCGGACCTGACCCCCTCTTGCAGGTCGAGAATCCGCCCTAAAGTCAGATCCCCATAAAGGTGTCGCTCGTGAAATTCATCACAAATCACCGCCTGCACCCCCTCCAACTTGGGCCTCGAAATCATTTGCCGCACCAGCACCCCCTCGGTGACAAACCGAATCCTTGTTTGGGACGAGGTCAGGTCATCCAACCGGATCGTGTAACCCACCTCCCCTCCTAGCTCTGCATTCCGCTCTTCCGCCACCCGCTTGGCCAACATGCGAGCCGCTAATCTGCGCGGTTGTAGGATCACTGCCTGACCCGACGGCCCCAAAAACCCTTCATCCAGCAACATTTGGGGTATCTGGGTCGACTTTCCCGAGCCGGTGGGAGCTTCAATCACAATCCTCTTTTTCCCGGCCCGCAGGGCTTTCCCCAGGGCATCCCGTATTTCCTCGATCGGTAGATCACTTTTCCGCATCCCATAACCGTAGACAAAAAATGACCTCCGAGACAGACCTTCATCGGAATCTTCCTCTTCCCCAGATCTTGGACCTCCCTTAAAGTGCGAAGGTCACATGGCGCTTCTCCCAAAACTCCTGCGAACCAAGCAGATCGACCACCTTCAGCACGAAGCCAAACAGGAGACGGGATTCGTCAAGGCCTTGGGCCCCTGGCAGCTCATTTTCCTCGGGATCGGAGCCATCATTGGCACCGGAATCTTCGTTCTCACCGGCACCACGGCCGCCCAACATACCGGCCCCGCCCTCGTTCTCTCCTTCACCATCTCGGGCATCGGCTGCCTCTTTGCGGGCCTGTGCTACGCCGAATACGCCGCCATGATCCCCACCGCCGGTAGCGCCTACACCTACGCCTATGCCACCTTGGGCGAGTTCTTCGCATGGATCATCGGCTGGGATCTTATCCTCGAATACCTCTTTGCCTCCGCCACAGTGGCAGTCGGTTGGTCGGGCTATGCCGTCAAATTCCTCCATAACTTCGGCCTGAACGTCCCCCCCGCCCTTTGTTCCTCTCCCCTCGTTTTTCATCAGGGCCAGTGGAGCCAAAGTGGCGCTCTCTTCAATTTGCCTGCTGTCCTCGTTTGTTTGGCCGTCACCGCACTCCTTGTGATCGGAATTCGGGAATCCACGAATTTCAACAATGCCATCGTGATCATCAAGCTCTCCGTCATTGTCCTCTTTATTCTTTGCGGTTCCGCCTATATCAATACCCACAACTGGGTTCCCTTCATTCCTGAGAACACCGGTCACTTCGGGGAATACGGGTGGAGCGGCATTCTTGCCGGGGCGGGGGTAATTTTCTTCGCTTATATCGGTTTTGACGCCGTTTCCACCGCTGCCCAGGAATCCCGGAACCCACAACGCGATATGCCCAAAGGAATTCTTGGCTCCCTTCTGATTTGTACGGTCCTCTACATCCTCGTCTCCCTCGTCCTCACCGGAATCGTCCCCTTTAGGGAGTTAGCCGTCCCGGCTCCGGTGGCTCTGGCCATTGATCGCACCGGAGAAGGGCTTCGCTGGCTTGGCCCCTTGGTCCAGCTGGGAGCCATTGCCGGCCTGAGCTCTGTCATTCTGGTCATGATGATGGGGCAACCCCGCATTTTTTTCTCCATGGCCAAGGACGGTCTCCTTCCAAAAGGTTTCGCCAAACTTCACCCTAAGTTTGGAACCCCCCATATCACCACTGTGATTACGGGAGTGATGGCCGCCTTGATGGCGGGAGTCCTACCCATTGGGGTTTTGGGCGAGCTCGTCTCGATTGGCACCCTGCTCGCTTTCACCATCGTCTGTCTCAGCATTCTCGTGCTGCGCAAAACCCGCCCCGGAATCGACCGCCCCTTCCGCTGCCCTGGCCTCCCATGGGTTCCGTTGGCCGGTGCGTTTGTCTGTCTGGCCCAAATGTTCGCCCTTCCCCTCGATACCTGGCTGCGGTTGGTCGTCTGGCTGGCCTTGGGTTTGGCCATCTACTTCTTTTACGGCATCCGCCACAGCCGCCTAAACCCAGTCAAGCTTAAGCCCTGACGATTAATCCTTGGACAGAATCCAAGGCGCTTAAGCACTTTTTCCTGCCCACGGCTCTGGCAACGTAAACACCAAATCTTCGATCTGCCAAATTCCATCTCCCACGAATCGCTTGGCGGCTAGCTGGACGGCCAGAAAATCAACCGCCCACAATTCTCACAGGTCGCATCCACTTTTCCGCCCTTGGCCGCCAGGGCTGAACCCTGGGTTAGTTTCATATGGCATCCCCCGCAGTTCGTCCCGTGGACCACAGGCACGACTGCCGTATCTTTTTTATTGGCGAGGATGCGCCGATACTTGGCCAGCAAGCCCGAATCCACCCCGCCGGCCAGACTCTCAATCTCCTTCAGCAAATCCGCCAGTCTGGTCTCTAGTTCGGTTTTCTTCTTCTTCAGATCTTCCTCTTTGGCCGTTAAATCCGCTTCTTTGACCTTCACCGCCTCGGCTTCAACCGCTGCCTCCTTCTTGGCTTTTTCTCCTAAGGCCATCAGCTCTAGCTCTCGGTCCTCGATCTCCTGGACCTCTTTTTCCTCCCGCTGAATCTCGGTTCCTAAGGCGGCAAACTCCTCATTTTTTCGCGTCTCAAACTGCTGAATCTTGTAACGCGCCGCCTTCGCCCGGTGAGCCTCGGCCTCCAACTCCAGTTTCTTTCTCTCCACCTCCGCATTCTGGGCTTCCAGGCGCTTTTTCTCCGCCGAGGCCCGGACCTCGACCCGCTTGCTCTCCAGGGCTTTGAGTTCACTGGGCCAAGCCGTCAACTCCCGCTCCAGCCTCATCTTTTTCTGCTCCCGCTCCTGCAGGACCAGCAACTTCTCCAGCTCAGGTGCCACACCACTCATTTCTTACCTGCGGTCATCTTTTCAACATACTTGGCCAAGAGATCGCACTCCAGATTCACTTTATCCCCCTTTTTTCGGTCCCGCAGGGTCGTAACCTCATAGGTATGGGGAATGATCCAGACATTGAACCTCCGCCCCTCCACCTTTCCGATCGTCAAACTGATCCCATCGATCGCCACGCACCCCTTGGGCACCAGGTACCCCTCCAAACCAGCTGGAACCTCCGCCTCCAACTCCCAATCCTCTCCCGACCTACCCCAATGGGTTACTTTGGCCGTCCCATCGATATGACCAGTAACAAAATGACCACCCAATTTGCCATCTGCTTTTAGCGAGCATTCCAAATTGACCCTCGTCCCCACTTGCGCCGACTGCAGGTTCGTCTTCTCCTTGGTTTCGTCCAGAAGATCAAAAACCAGCCTCTTTCCTTTCACCTCGGTCACCGTCAGGCAACATCCGTTCACCGCCACGCTGTCCCCAATCTT
>RGGS01000190.1 GCA_010024525.1 Verrucomicrobiota bacterium
ACTTTGGAAAGAGACGGAATCCACGGTCCGCAAAAGTTACGCCCGCCTGGATCCGGAGAGAACCCGACGCTATGTGGCCCGGTGTCTGGCCGATTACCTGGTGGAGGACGCCAACCGCCAATCGGCCGCCAATTTGGAGGAAGCCGCACCCACCAGCTCCGCCGAGGCCCGTGCCGCCGGTCGGCGCTTGATCACCTTCAGCCTCCCCATGAGGGTAAAAATTCAGAATCTGAGGAATTTCCTTTCGGAAAATTTCTACCACCACCCCGGAATCAAAGAGGTGAATCTCAGGGCCAGCCAAGTGCTACAGGGTCTGTTTGAATTTTACCACGCCCATCCCCATTTGATTGCCGAGCGGGCCATTCTTCGCATCAAAAAAGAAGGGGTCAGCCGGGCCATCTGTGATTATCTCTCCGGTCTCACCGACCGGACAGCCATGCAAAGCTATGCCCGTCACGTGGGGACCGACGGCCTTCTCCGCGAATTGACTGGGACCGAAGGTTAGCTCAGGCAATCTAATGCCATTCAGACTACCGGGGGGGGCGATCGCTCATGGCAAGTTTGTCCTCCCAGCATGCAATGGGCTGAATCTTTACGCCGTTTGATGGTTTCCCCGAGTAACTTTTCACAAACTTCCCCTCGCCAAGCGTGATCACGAGGCATGCTTTTGGCTGGAAAGTCACAATCTGATCGTTGATCAAAAGAATATTTTCCCCTGTGCTCTCATGCGGCTCAATCAAAACGGTCCGTTCACCCGACTTTTCAAATCCGTAACTAACCGAAAAAGTTTTTTGGTCGACCTTAACCACTTTGGACACCTCGCCATTTTTCACAAAATCTAGCAGCTGATCCTGACTGTTTTTGACAACAAGATTTCCGTTGGGCTCCATAAACATTCCCTCCCGCAAAACTTGCGGCTTGTGGGGAAATTGGATCGGCAACCGGTTTGAGTATTCTGGAATACCTGTCACGAGGGTGGATTGCTCTGAATAAACAATCCCCCACAAGATATCGACCCCTCCATTTTGGACTGTCCTAACTTCCCGGATCCCACCCTGACTGGCGGCCTCGCCAACCCCGTTGTTTCCCCACTCCACCAATCCAAAAAGGGTCGAATGCCGGGTGGATGTCCCGGTTTTTTCCCCCACCACCCCATCGGGAGCGGCGGCGCCCGCCTGCATAGAGCGCGGGCCGGTCGTCAGATTGAACTGGTAGGTCTGAATGCCGGTAACCAGCGCCCCTTCGTCTGAGGTGTCCGTGTAGGCAATGTGGCTCGGATACTGGTTGGCACAGCCCGTAAGAACCAGACAGCCCATGCCCATCACCCAGAGAATCCGTTTCATCAGGCGGTTGCGGATGAAATGCATCACCCGTTGTTTTTTACCAGGGTGCCTTTAATTGGATTTTTGCGGCAAAGCCACCAACTTTTCCCCTGGATCATCCGGATTAATTAATATCGTCGGCTTTTCCTTGTGAGTTGTCCCGGTGGATGCGGTCTTGGCAGAGGGCTTCACGGAAGAATCGCCCGTCACAATCGTGGACTGTTGCGAATATACCACGCCCCAAAGAACATCGATCCCGTTGTTCTGCACTGTTTTCACAGCTCGAACACCCCCATTTTGGGCTGCCGTACCTGCACCATTGTTGCCCCACTCTGCTAAACCGAACAAAACGGAATGCCTTGTGGATTCCCCACTCTTGTCCCCCACATCCCCTTCTTTTGTCGCTGCCGAGGCCTGGCTGTAGCGAGGTCCAGTCGTTACGTTATATTGATAGGAATTCACCCCAGTACTCACTCCCGCACCGTCGGCTGTATCGGAATAAACAATGTGAGTGGGATAATTTTGCGCGCACCCTACGAGGAATACCAAGGCAAACAAAGCGCTCATAACGGCAATGCACTCATAGAATTTTTTATTCATTCCCTTTAATTATAATTTGATAATAAAGTGTCAATAACTTTTAGCGTTATAGGGGCTCAGCCTGCGTATCTGATTAACTGTCAGTGTTATTGAAAGTAGAAAGCCTCTACTTTGTTGTCTTCCAAAACCAGGGTTACCAGCAATTGCTCTTGGTTTTTTTGTGGAATAATTTTCCACAAGAATATTTCCCTTTGGTTTTTTGATATTTTTCCGAGATAAGAGGAGCAGTAGCCATCACGTAGACGCATGCCGATTTTCGCTTGGCAGGATTGGAAAAATTCGGGCGTCATTTGCTTGCGAAAGGCTTCGTTGCCTAACTCTTGAAACACGGAAACATCGCCGTCCTGAATTCCCTGCATCAGGACCCCATAGATGTTTTTTGCCTCTCCGGGGGATTCGTCCGCCCTTCCCGGGCAGCCCACCGAAAGCCACAGCACGACCAACACCACCGCTCGCATCCCATTTCCTATAGGCCTCGTTTGAATCCAGACAAAGATATTTCAGCGGGTGGTTGATGGACCCGACCTCTTTCCATGAACCGTTTTTAGGAAGCGGGAAATTTTTTCGCGAAACTCCATTCCGAATTTCCGATTTTCATGCCCCTCGCCGGGGATGACCCAGAAATCCTTGGGACCTGCCGCCCTCTCATAAATCGTGTGCACCATGGCCGCCGGCATCCGCTGATCCAACTCTCCCGCCAAGACCAACATCGGCGCCCGGATCTTTCCCGCCGCCCGAAGGCAGTCGACATCGACCATTCGGAAATGAGCCCGGCTCTCGATCATCGGGCAGGCCATGTCGATCAAGGGAAACTCCGGTAAACCGTACATCAGTTTGGCATGATGCAGAATGGTGTTGCGGTAGGTATCAAAGGGGGCATCTGCAATCACCCCCGCCACGGAACCGTCCTTTTCGGCAGCCATCAGGGCGGACACGGCACCCATGGAGGTCCCCCATAAAATCGGATCTCCCGCCCCCCGCTCCCGGACAAACTTCATCCCCGCCAAGACATCGTGACTCTCATAATATCCGATGCTGGTCAGACTGGGATCGCTCTCTCCGTGACCGCGAAAATCAAGCGCCAAAACGGGATGTCCCTCCTGCTGAGCCAAAAGAACATAGTCGATCATGTGCGCCTTGCTCGCCCCCAACCCATGCAAAACCACCACCGGCGGGGCCAGCTGATCCCCCTTCGGCATCCACCAAGCGGAGATTTTCTTCCCGTCATCAGACCGTAGTTCCACCTCCTCACAAACCAAACCGAGCCTGGAAGGATTCAATGCCGGACGGGCCGTCGGGGGAATTCGGGTGGCCAAGTCGGCCAGGAAACTCGCCGCCAGCCACAAAAGACCGGCCACGACGACGCCCAGCACCCCGATCCCGGCAAGGAAGCTTCGAAAATGTTTGCGCAAAAAGGTCATGGAGGAATTCTAAACGTCTTTGGAACTTAAGCGAGAGACAGCCCCACGCTCCCTCCGGAAGACACCGACCGAAAATCGCCGGTTTCTTTGGGGAGGATTTTGCATATAATCTGCATGGTATGAAAAAATCCCGCGCTCGGCAGGGAAAACTCCACGACACCCAATCCTCTCCGGACTTCCGCAACCTCCGGATTGATAAGGTCGGGGTGAAAGGACTTCGCTATCCCATCGTGGTTCGGGACCGCTCCCGCGCCACCC
>RGGS01000020.1 GCA_010024525.1 Verrucomicrobiota bacterium
ATCACCAAATTTGGTGATCGATTCCTCCACGCGGGTGATTTCCACCAGGTCAGTCCCGAGTCCGATCATGCGTTCTGAATTCATGACTTTTGCATCGCTTGCAGGAAAGCGCTTACGCTCGCCTTGAGTCCAACGGTTAGGGCGTGACTCACAAGGGAGTGACCGATGTTCAGCGTGTGAAGATGGGGTACGGAGAGGAGGGAAGAAAGGTTGGAGAGGCGTAAGCCGTGCCCGGCGTTGACTTGGATTTGTTTTTGGTGAGCTTGTTTGGCCGCTTGGATCAGGCGGTTCAATTCATTCGGTCGATCCTTTTCCCCGGCATCGGCAAAACGTCCGGTGTGTAGTTCCACCACCGGAGCTTGGAGGGAAATGGAAGCCTCGATCTGTTTGGCATCCGGATCAATAAAAAGGCTGACAAGAATTCCAGCCTCGCGAAGTTTTTGCAGGATTGGCCGAAGGATCTGGGCTTGCCCATGGGCATCGAGTCCACCCTCCGTTGTGACCTCCGCCCGGTTTTCCGGGACCAGGCAGACTTCAGCGGGCCGAACTTTAAGGGCGAAGTCGAGCATGGCGGGAGTGGCGGCCATTTCGAGATTCAGTTGGGTCCGGAAACGTCCGGCAATCTTCAAAACATCGTCGTCCTGAATGTGGCGGCGGTCTTCGCGAAGATGCACAGTGAGGGAATGGGCGCCGGCTTCGAGGCAAACTTGAGCTGCGGTGAGGGGATCGGGCTCCGGGGTCGCGGCGGTGGGAGCACCCCGGTAGCGGGCCTGCCGCAGGGTGGCAATGTGGTCAATATTGACGCCCAATCGAATCACGACGTCATCTTACATCGCAATGGGGGTAAAGTTGAGGTCTAAGTTTCGGGTTTTCGACGTTCGGTTTATTTGTATTTGGGCTTAAAATCACGGTGCTGGATGGTGTTATCAGCCTTCAGCATATTAAATCCTCCGCTATGGACGTTTTCATAGTCCCAAGCCAAGGTGACCCGAGAGGCGGAAATTTGAAAGGTTCCGCCGGGAGTGTAAATGGGGATTTGGCCGCTATTCGCCTGTTCATCCCCCGACCAAGGAGGACACTCGTAACTGTTCGTGTATTTCTTAAAATATTTTCCTCCGGCTTTTAGATCCCCCGGACAGGCCAGAACGTTCTTGTTCAGGCCATAGGGACCCAAGGTTTCCAGCAGGGTTTTAGCACCGTCATCGGCCTCATACACGGGTTGGCTGGGGTCGTTCTCGATTCGGGGATAGCGATTCCCATTGTCGGGGATCCAGAGCCAGATCGCCGTGCCGATCTGTTTTAGGTTGGAGAGACAGACCGTGGATTCGGCTTTGGACCGGACATTTTGGAGCGAGGGGGTGAGCATGACCGCCACAAGCCCGATGATGACCATGACCGCAAGAAGCTCGACCAGGGTAAACGCGCTCGTTGATTTCATCGGGTGTGCCCGGGGTCTTTGACGGCCTCTTTACGGGCATTGTATCGGGTATATCGTTGGGCCCGTTGCTCCGGACTCATCATGCGCATGCCGCGGATAAAGCGATCCGATCCGCGTTGTTGCCGGTTCGGATCCTGCATGATCTCCTGCATTTTCTTTTCTTGCTCCTCTGAAGTCAGAGTGAGCCACTCTTTGTACTGTTTGACCGACTCATCAATTGCGGCTTGAGCCTCTTTCGCTTGATCCGCCGGCATTCCAGAGAGGCGGGATTGCAGACGGGTGGAGAAAGCTTCCGGGGTAAGTTGGGGACCTTCGGACCAACGTCTGCGCCAGGCATCGGAGGCGGCGGTTCGATCCGGCGGTCCTGCTTCGGGGCCCCGATCGGGGCGAGGGCCGGGAAGCAGGAAAACCATCTTTCCGGTTCCTCCCACCGCCCGGGTCAGGGAGGGCAGGGCGGAGGAGAGGGGACCGAAAGAAACAGATTTTTGGATCTTGGGATTCCAGCCGGCGGGAAGAAGGATTCGGATATCCGTGGACTGGGCGGCGTTTTCAAACAGCGACACGAGGGAACTGTCTTTTGGAACGGATGGATTCCAGGTTTGTTCACGAGGATCTCCCCAACGTGGAAGATCCTCTGATCCCCCCAAAAACATGAAAGGGAGGCGATATTCGATGGTTTTCCAGTCCGCTGCTTCCAATTTGCCCGGGAGAAGAGGCAGCGCTTTTTGTAACTCCGAATGGTTCGGGGCGGCCAGGTAAACCAACCGGCCTCTAGACTCCGCCACCGCCTGCAGGGCGTCCAGAGCCTCGGACACGGGCGCTCGGATCACATGAATGGTGATCGGCTTGTTTCCGTCCAAGTCGGTGATGACGGGCAGGCCGGACTGCCGGGTGAAGGATCGAAGAACGGCCTGCAATGGTTTGTTTTCAAAGTCGAGGGTGATGGTTCCCCACCAACCGTGAATCGACACCCCCAGCCATATCAGTCCCAGCAGGCCGATCATGAAGAGAAGGCTCTTTTGCCGATTCATTGCTTAACACAATCCTAGTTTCCGAAAAGTGGATGGGAAGAGTTATAAACTCAAGCTGGCCCCATCTTTGGCGCCGAGTTGTTCCCAAAATGGACACATCCTGGCGGAAGCGGGATTGCCCCCTCTTGCCGACTTTTCATAGGATTTAGGAGTATGTCGGATTCCAGTTCGGTGCCTTCCGTTTTGTCCAAAGAAATGCTTTTGGAGATCGGAGGTTGGCGGGCCATGCAGGAAGGGCGCTCCCTTTGGGAAGCGGGGAAGGTCATGTCCGTGGAATGGATTGATCCGGTGCTTGGGGGTGTGGTGCAGGCCGGCACCGGCACGGTGAATGCACGGTTGAAATTGGGAAAAAGGCTTTCTGACGTGGAGAACCTCTGCAGCTGCCGACAGGCCAGGGAGTACGGAACGGTCTGTCCGCATGTCATTGCCCTCAGCCTGAAATATCTGGAGAAAAATGGGAAAGGGGTGGCGGGTCCGGCGCCCCGGCCCAACGGGGTGGTGGCCGGACCGGTGGCGGCGGCCGCCCGATCGATGGCCCCACGGTTTCCGCGGGTTCTGGGGCAATTGGCCGGCAAGGGATC
Source organism: Verrucomicrobiota bacterium (assembly GCA_010024525.1). GTDB lineage: Bacteria > Verrucomicrobiota > Verrucomicrobiia > Methylacidiphilales > Verrucolacustridaceae > Verrucolacustris. The sequence goes on from RGGS01000020.1 coordinate 3,051, forward strand.
AAAACCGCTTTCCTTGGAGGTGCATCTTCCCTTGGAACTTGGGAAGGCGTGGAGAGCCGGTAAAATTCCTCTGACCGTAGAAGCCTCAGTGGATGGTGGCCCGACCAAGAGCCTGGACGCCGTTCCGGTGGACAAGGTAGAGCCGTACATCGTGGATGAATCGGATGCGGCCTTGCTGGCTATGTTGGAAAAAATGGAGGGAGCCTCGGTCCATGGGGAGGCGGAACTTTCGCCGGCCATACGGGATGCTTTTTTTCCCGTTTTGATCGGGCATCCCAGGGTCTTCGTCGGCCGAAGAAAGCATCTCAGCGTGGGCCGCGCGGCCGAGGGGACCCGTTTAAAAGCCGAATTGGATGACGGGGGCATACTCCACCTTGATTTGGTTCCGGCACCGAGCGGTCCCGAAGGCAGCGAGTTGCTGGAGGCGGGTAACGGGCGGTGGCGTCTGGCCGCAGAGCAGTTGGAATTGCTGGATAGTCTTCCGCAGGCCTATGAGGGATTAAGGAAAGGATCCCGAACCGTGGCACGTGAGGGTCTGGCCACCTTCCTCCAAAGGGAGATGCCGCAACTGGAGCGGCATGTCCGCGTGGAACCGGGGGAGAGGCTAAGAAATCTCCAATTTGAGACCATGGCTCCCAAAATCCGGGTGGAACTGGACGGATTGCTTTCCGGGGTGAGTTGCCAGTTGGAGGCAGTTTATGGAAACGAGTCCCACATTCTCACCGGGATGCCGGGTCAGAATGAGGGAATGGATGCCTGGGTGCCCGACAAGGGAGACGCCAAGCGGTATCGGGTCCGCGGGCGGGAATTGGAGCGGGTGGCACAGCGGGAGCTTTTGGCGGCGGGTTTTCTTCCGGGTCAACGGGCGGCTGAGCGCTATACCTTGGCAGGGGAGGGAAAAGTTGGGGCTTTTTTGGCCAATGTCCTGCCGCGTTGGAAAAAGAAATGGGAGGTGAAGCTCACACCGCGCATGGAGTCCCTGCTGAGCCGTTGTGACTATGTGGCCCCGGAGGTGACTCTGAGGGACACGGGGGGTTCCTGGCTGTCGGTCGAGGTCGATTTTCGTTCAGGAAACGGGGCAGATGCGCTTAGTCCCGTCGAAGTGCAGCGTCTTCTCCAGACCGGTCTTAGCCACCATCGTCTGGCGGGAGGACGGATCGCCCTGGTTCCCACGGATGACGTGGCGGAGTTTCATGAGGTTTTGCGTGACTGCCAGGTCAGGAACGATGGAACGCGTTACAAGTTGGAAAAGCGTTTTCGCGGTTATTTTGGGGAAGCGATCCGGGCCAGCGGGTGGAGCCTGGGGGGGCGTTCCAACTGGAAACCGCCGGAGGAGCTTTTCCACTACGAGGAGCCCAAGTTGCCGGAGCGCCTGGAGAAAATTGCCCGTCCTTATCAAAAAGAGGGAATCGGCTGGTTGCAGTACCTTGCCAAAAACCATTTTGGCGGGGTGCTGGCGGACGAGATGGGCTTGGGAAAAACCCTGCAGACGCTGGCTTTCCTGGAACTACGGCGGAAGGAAAACAAAACGAAGTTGCCGAGCCTGGTGCTCTGTCCGACCAGTCTGGTGATGAACTGGATGGATGAGGGAAAAAAATTTGCCCCCGGCCTGAACATGCTCGCTCTCCACGGAGCCGGCAGGAAAGCCCTGCTTTCCAAAATTCCGGAATATGACCTGGTGGTCACCAGCTATGCCCTATTGCGGAGGGACATTGCGGAGTATGAGAAACTGGAGTTTGACTCGGTCGTGCTGGACGAAGCACAAAGCATCAAGAACCGATCCAGTCAAACGGCGGTCAGCGTGAAAAAGCTGACCTGTGACCACCGGTTGGTGTTGACGGGAACCCCGCTGGAAAATTCCCTGCTCGATTTGTGGTCCATCTATGACTTTCTCATGCCGGGATATTTGGGTACGGCGACCGACTTCCGTGACCGGTATGAAATACCGGTGGCCAAGTTGGGGGATGAAAAAGCCCAGCAAAGGTTGCGGCAGAGGGTGCGTCCCTTCCTCCTGCGGAGAACGAAAGCCGAGGTGGCCCGGGACTTGCCGGCCAAGATCGAGCAGATTTCGTGGTGTGAGCTGACGGACGAGCAAAAAGGCGTATATCGGCAGATTTTGGAGGAGGGAAGAAGGCAGGTGAGCGAATTGGCGGGCAAGGCTTCGGGAGGGAAGGACCGGATTGCCGTGCTGACGGTGTTGATGCGGTTGCGGCAGGCGTGCTGTCATTTGGGTCTTCTTCCCCAAAACGGAAAAACCTGGACGGAGCCCTCCGGAAAAATGGAGTACTTCCTCGACCGGTTGGAGGAAGCCATTTCCGGGGGTCACCGGATGCTGGTCTTCAGTCAGTTTGTCTCCCTGCTCAAGATCGTGCAGGAAGAGTTGCGTCGTAGAAAGGTGCCCCACTGCTATCTCGACGGAGGGACGGTAGACCGGGCAGGCGAGGTGGATCGCTTCCAGAGAAACCAGGATATCCCCGTGTTCCTCATCAGTTTAAAGGCGGGTGGAACGGGCCTGAATCTCACCGGGGCAGACACCGTGATCCACTTCGATCCCTGGTGGAATCCGGCGGTGGAGGATCAGGCCACGGCCCGAGCGCATCGCATCGGCCAAGACAAGATTGTCAGTTCCTACAAGCTGATCGCCCGGGACACCGTGGAGGAGAAGATCGTCCGGTTGCAGGAAAAGAAAAAGGAGTTATTCAAGGGCACGCTGGTCAGCGAGGAGGATTTTGTCCGCGGGTTGAGCTGGACGGAGTTGCAGGAACTCCTGGAGTAAGCAGGGCGAGGTTAGTTGCCCTTTTTCCGGGTCGCATTTCTTTTTAGCTTCGCCTTGAGCATGGCCTCGATCTCGGCGACGGGGATGCTTTGGTCGAAACGGATTTGGATAGTCCCTTTTCCCGTTTGATAGCCTGCCCGAATCAACTTTTGGCGGAGGATTTCAGAAAAGACCTCGGCCCCGACTCCGATGCTTATGTGGTTTTTGCAGGTGGCAAAACCCACCACCTCCCCGTCTTGGTGATAAAACGGAACTCCATACCATATTTTTTCCTCTGCTCGGGCGAGGAGGGTGCGGAGGGTTTGCCGGATTTCCTGAAGTTTGGGCTTCGCACGCAGTGGGGCAGCGGAAATATAGGCATCTACATCTTTCAAAGTGTTCATGGCATGGGGTTTCCCCTTTGATGCAAGCGGTGCTCTGCACCGTAGAGGACTTGAACCTCTGACCTCCACCGTGTCAAGGTGGCGCTCTACCACTAAGCTAACGGTGCGATAGATTCCAAACCCTATCACAAAGGGATAGGACGGGGGAGGGCGAATTTCGGTCGTGGTTTTCCCGGTCGTGGCGGGGCGAGCTTAAAAGAATATTGGAATGACCAAGATGGCGACGATGTTGACGACCTTGATCATGGGATTGATGGCCGGCCCGGCGGTGTCCTTGTACGGATCCCCCACGGTATCCCCGGTGACGGCTGCCGCATGGGCCGGAGATCCCTTGCCGCCAAAATTGCCCTCTTCGATGTATTTCTTGGCGTTGTCCCAGGCCCCGCCGGAGGAAGTCATGGCGATGGCCACAAAAAGACCGGTGACAATGGTGCCGACGAGGACGCCGCCCAAGACAACAGGGCCGAGCCCCGGAATGGCCGCCACACCCACCACGAACACCACCGGGAGGAGGGCGGGGATAATCATCTGTTTCAGCGCGGCACGGGTCACGATATCCACGCAAGTTCCGTAGTCCGGCTTGTCCTTGTGTTGGAGAATTCCGGGTTTGAGTTGGAGTTGGCGCCGGACTTCCCGCACCACGGCCCCGGCGGCCACGCCGACCGCGTCCATCGAGCGGGCAGTGAAGACAAAGGGGAGAAGACCGCCGATGAAGAGCCCGATGATGACCTTCGGTTCGGTGAGGGAGAACTCGAGGCTGGGCATGACGGTGTGGAGGGCGGAGAAGTGGACTTTCAGCTCCTGCACGTAGGAGCCAAAGAGGACGAGCGAGGCAAGGCCCGCGGAGGCAATGGCGTATCCCTTGGTCACCGCTTTCATGGTGTTACCGACGGCGTCGAGTTCGTCGGTCCGCTCCCGGATATTTTTGGGCATGCCGGACATGACGGCAATCCCCCCGGCGTTGTCGGTAATGGGGCCAAAGGCATCGAGGGAGATGATGATTCCGGCCATCGAGAGCATGGCCATGACGGCGATTGCGATTCCGTAGAGGCCGGCGAAGTAGTAGCTGAGGAGAATGGCGATGCCGATGAAGCCGACGGGCAGGGCGGTGGCATGGGACCCGATGGCCAAGCCAGCAATGATGTTGGTGGCGTGTCCGGTTTCAGAGGCTTTGGCAATATGCCGCACCGGAGAGTAGTGGGTGGAGGTGTAATAGTTGGTGATGAGGAGAACGACAAAAGTCATCAACAGCCCGACCAAGGAGGCGAAGTAGATCCCGTGGGTGGAAGCGATCTGGCCGTCGTGGCTCAGACCGTTGGGGAAGAAGATGTGGGTCAGGGGCCATAGAGCCGCGGCCGAGGCAATTGCACTGACCAAAACGCCGAGACTGAGCAGCCGGGTGGGGTTGCCTTTGCCGAAATTGACCGTGAGGATGCCAAGAATGGCGGAGAGGATGGAGACACCTCCTAGAACGAAGGGGTAGGTAAGGGCCGCGGGATCAGGTTGTCCGTCGCCACGGAAAACGGTGAGATAGGCGACGAGAACGCAGCCGATGAGGCTGACGGCGTAAGTTTCGAAAACGTCGGCGGCCATGCCGGCGCAGTCCCCCACGTTGTCTCCCACGTTGTCGGCGATGGTGGCGGGATTGCGGGGATCATCTTCTTCCAGTTTGGATTCAATTTTCCCCACGAGATCCGCTCCGACATCTGCAGCCTTGGTGTAGATGCCGCCACCCAAACGGGCGAAAACGCTGACCAAGGAGGCACCTAAGGCCAGCCCAGTGAGGCTGTCGATGGCGGCTCGGAGGCCAAGATAACGGGTGGCGATCATGTAAAAGGCTCCGATGGAGAGAAGAGCGAGTGCCACCACAAGAAGGCCGGTAACCGCCCCACCGTTGAAGGCATTCCGTAGAGCGGGGGTGCGCCCGATGGTGGCGGCTTGAGCCGTGCGGACATTTGCCATCACGGCGATGCGCATGCCAAAGAACCCGGCGGCCAAGCTACAGGCCGCTCCCACGACGAAGCCGATGCCAGTTGGGAGATTTTTAAAGTAGCAGATCGCAAAGAAAAGGAGCATGGCGATGACTGAGACAGCCTGGAGTTGGCGATTCAGGTAAGCGGCAGCCCCCTCCTGAATCGCAGCGGCAACCTCCCGCATCCGGTCATTGCCGTCGGATTGGCGCTTGATCCAAGCAATCAAACCGATGGCTGCGGCGAGTCCGATTCCGGCGGCGACCAGACTGGAGGGGAGTGCATTGGTGAATAAAAAGTTTGTCATGGAATCTGTGGAAAAATAGGCGTTGAGCAGTATTGGGCAACGTTTTTCGGTTAGATTTCACGCACTTTTAAGTACTTGCTACTGCCAGATATTCCACCGATTATATATTTCATATGCTTAAGCATTCAGAGACTACTCATGATGGGGTCGAAGAGGATCCCCGGGTTCCAGAGTTGGCCAAGATTGCGACGATTCTGCAGCGGAGATTCCTTTTGGACCTTTTCCGCAAGACTTCGGCCAAGCGTCTCTCCATTCCCCAGTATACTTTGTTGGGCTTTTTGGCGGCGGAATCAGGCGTTCCGATGGGGAGCTTGGCCAAGCAAATGGGCCATGCCACTTCCGCAACCACGGGCTTGGTGGATCGCCTAGAGGCCGCGGGTTTGGTGAGGCGACAGGCGGTAAAAGGGGATCGCAGACAAAAATTAGTCGAAATCACCCCCAAGGGAAGGGAACTGGTCGGAAAGATGCAGGCGGAGCTTCGGCATCATCTCGGGGGGATCTTATCCCGTTTGCATGCTCCGGATCAGGACGCTTGGGTAAGAATTTACCGTAAGATGGAGGAATACTGTCGTGAAATTCCCCGCGGTTAAGGGCCTGCTCCTATTCGTGGGCAGCTTTGCCTGGACCGCCCTCGCCCAGGAAAAAAAGGCGGATGAAAAAGCCCAGGTGACGTTGCCCACGGCACAGGAGGCGGTGCCCGAATTTTCCAGCCGCAAAATGACCTTGGCGGAGTGTGTGGCTTTGGCTTTGCAGCAGAACACGGAAATTCGCCAAGCGAAGGATGAGGTCCGCAGAAAAGAGGGAATTTCCGTCGAGGTTCGCAGCGCCCTTTTGCCCAAAGTCTTTGCAACCGGAAATTTCGAATATCAGTCCAAACGCTTAAACGGATTGTTGGTCAATGGGGGGGGACTTGGGGGGATTGTGGCCGACGACGAATTAAACTGGAATGCCGGGGTTCGGGTCAGTCAACTTTTGTTTGATGGCGGGGCGGCTCTTTCCCGAACCCGGGCAGCCCGCATCTCCGAGAGCCAGTCGATGCTCCTTTTGCAGGACACGATCGACCGGGTGATTCTCGATGTCCGGCGGGTTGTGTACACGGTGTTACTGAATCGTTCGCTGATTGATGTGCAGACGGAGGCGGTGAATCTCCGGCAGCAGCAGCTCACCACCCAGCAGAAAAAGTTCAAAGCCGGTTCCGTGACCAAGTTCAATGTCCTGACGGCCGATGTCGAGTTAGCCAACACCCTGCCCCAATTGATTCGCGCCCAGAACACCAAGCGGGTGGCCGAAGTGCAGTTGGCCCGGATTCTGGCGCTGGACTATCCGGTGGATGTTTCCGACCGGTGGATTCCCCCCGTGCAGGTTGAAGGTGATCTGCCCTACCAGCCGATCTCAACCGATCTGCCTTCCTCTTTGGAAAATGCGGTGCGAAACCGCAATGATTTGCGGGCGGTCAAAAAGGAGATCGAAGTGCAAAGGAAGCTTTTCGATGCGGCGAAGGAGGATGCCTTTGTGCCCAAGATCGTTGGGTCGGGCGGGTATGATGTGATTCAGAATCCGGGGAGTTCCAGCCTTGGCACCACGCTCCAGGGACCGGTGGCGGCCATCAATGGAACATGGACTTTGTTCGACGGCTTACAAAGCACGGGGCGGTTTGAACAATTAAAGGCGCAGATCAGCAAGGCGCAGGTGGCGTATGAGGAGAAACAACGGACGGTGGAGAGCGATGTGCGGGAGGCAGTGGTAAAAATCGAGGAAGCCCAGCAGTTGGTGGTTTCTCAGCAGAAAAACGTCGAGCAGGCCCGGGAAAGCCTGCGTCTGGCGGAAGCCCGCTTTAATGTGGGGGCGGGGATCCAATTGGATATCATCAATGCGCAATCCAATCTGACTCAGGCCCGGTTTTTGGAGCTGCAGGGGCGTTATGATTATAATGTCGCCTTGGCTTTGCTGGAAAGAGCCACGGCCACGCCTTTTGGGCCCAAAAATCCTCCCTCACTTCCCACCACCGTTTCCGCGCCACCTCCCGCGAAAGTGAACATGCAGGCGTCGACGAGTGTGGGGCTGCAGCCAGGTCAGTGAATTTTCTTCGTTTTCCGGAGTTGGAAAAGCCGGGCTTGATCCACGGTTTCACCCTGCGTTCGGAACCGGTGCTCACTTCGGCGGATCTTCCTGTCATCCTCTCGGCAGTTGGGTTGCCAGAAAAGTGTGTGATGGCCGAACAAACCCACGGTAGCGGGGTGGCCTTGGTCGGGCGAAGTGAGATGGGGAAAACGGTGCCTGAGGTCGATGCGCTGATCACCTGTGAAAGAAATGTGTCCCTTGTCATTCGGGTGGCGGATTGCGGTCCGGTTTGGATTTATTGCGGGAAAACAGGTGCGATCGGGTTGGTCCACAGTGGAAAAAAGGGAACGGAGGCGGGGGTGGTACCCGCCACCCTCCGCAGAATGCGGCAAGAATATGGATCCAATCCAAAAGAGATGCTGGCCCTGTTGGGGCCGTGCATTCGTCCGCCCCATTACGAGGTGGATTTCGCCTCAGAAATTCTGCGGCAACTGCAAGCGGAGCAGGTGGGCACGGTCGTGGACACGCGTCTTTGCACGGCGGCTGATCCGGATCGCTTTTTTTCCTATCGTATGGAAAAGGGACAAACCGGCCGCCACTATGCGATTTTATCCCTTTAGCGGAGGCCGGGCCTTAGCCCGGCTTCCTCCAAGGGGATAAAAAATTTGTAGGCCGGGCTTAGGCCCGGCTTGCAGCGCGTGAGGAATCGCGAGTCGACGAAGTTCGGGAGACAGAACATAAAAGAGGTATGCAAAGAGGGATGTTTCTTGCGGGGGTTTGGATGTTGGGGGCCGGGTTGGCCTTGGCCGAATTGGGAAAATCGCTGACGGACCTTAAGATTTTAAAGAACCTCGCAGTCGTCCGGGAAACCCTGCTCTACAACCGGACTTTTGTGTTGGCCGTGGCGGAGGATAAAGCAACCGCCGGACGTCAGGCTCAGTACCTGTTTCTTGCAGGAGAGTGCCTGCAGATCCGATATTTCAGCGGCCAGAATCCCTGGACCGAAGAAAAGGCCCAAGGTGTCTGGAAGGAAGAGTTTGGCGATCTGTCCAACCGAAAAACAGAAGAGGAGAATCTTTTGATCTTTGACGGTACGAACGGGGAGGAGATGTTGATGGGCAAAGGCAAGTACGCGCCTGCCTTGCTCATTCAGTCTCCCCGAATGACAAAAATTCGGAATCTCTGGATGGAGGGCCAACCAACTGAATTTCAGATGCGGAGGGAG
>RGGS01000191.1 GCA_010024525.1 Verrucomicrobiota bacterium
GTCCCTCGGCACCATGTTTCTGAGTCCCGCTCTGGGTAAAGTCCTCGATCTTTCGGGCCATAACTATCGTCTCACCTACCTGACCGGGGCAGGGCTTGCGCTGCTGGCCCTCCTGACGGGTCTTAGGGTCCAACGCATGTTCCGTCAATTGGGAGGGCCCACGGCTTACCGCGCGCCAGAATGAAGCATCTTTCCTCCCCTCTCTCGCTCGCCTTCACCTTGGTTGAGCTTCTTGTGGTGATCACCATCGTAGGACTTCTCGCCGCCCTGTCTTTAGGTGCCGTTCAGTCAGCCATGCGGGAGTCTCGACGAGGAGCCTGTGTTTCGAACCTAAAACAGATTGGTACAGCTTTTTGGAATTACTTGGGGGATAACGATTTTACCCTCCCCCAACGTTTCTACCAAGGGGACGAGGGCTATAAGGATCGTCTGGCTCCATATCTGGGCGCTAGCTCGAACGCCTTAAAGAAGGTGTTTGTTTGCCCGGAACATCGGTTGTGCGCGTGGCCTCACCAGCCAAGCTATGGAATGAATTTCTATTTGGACAACCTCTCGGTGAATCAACTGAACAGTTTCTCTGATCTAATCTTAGTTGCTGAATCCCGTGGAGATGAGGGCAGGGGGTCCCATCGGGCTTGTATCGATGACGCCAGTCCCGGACAAAGGGATCTCACCCGACATGGAAAAAAGTCTAATTACCTAATGATGGACGGCCATGTAGAAAGCCAGATGGCCGAATGGGCCAACCAAACCAACCGTTGGGGAGATAAGCCCCAGTAGGTTCTGGGGAACCGCCAACTTAAGCCGGGCAGGATCGAACGTGGTCGATCAAGTCTTGGAACCGGCAAGTCGCCACCGCCACGTATTTGTCCGCCCCGCCATAGTACAGGAAGAACGTTCCATCGATGACGGCGTGCCCACAGGGAAAACAGACCCCTGGGTAGTATCCGTCCAGTTCATAGGGGGTTTCGGGTGATAGCATCGGCTCCGGCATTCGATGTAGCACTTTGGCCGGATCCTTAAGATCCACCAGCATGGCCCCGATATGATAATGGCTCTTGGCCACATCCAGTCCGTGATAAAACACCAACCAGCCGTAAGGGGTTTTAATGGGCGGGTTGGAAGCCCCCATCTTTTTTTCCTCCCACCAATATTTGGGACGGATCAGCAATCGGCTACCCTCCGGGGGAAAAGACAATAGATCCTCCGTGGGATAGATCCACATGGAGGGAACCGGGGTTCCGTATTTTGACCCCACCAGATTCTCCTGGCGATGGATCAACCACCATTTTCCTCCGATTTTTTCATCAAAGATCACCACGTCGTGATCATTGGCTAACGGATTTGTTTGCCGCCCTCCCCGGTACCATGTCTTAAAATCCTGCGTGAAGGCGATGGCTCCGGTCATGGCATTCGTGCGCATCAACCAAGGGAGATCCTCCGGAAGCTTGGGTGCCACCCAGGGTCGTTCCGGTTCCGGAAGCCAATAGTGCCCAGGGGGGAAAGGCCGGGTTCCGTAGGTGACCACATACCACCCCCCGATCTTGTGGATCCGCGCATCCTCCACGCATCCGCCGTCGATTCCATAATCCCCCGGCCGAAACGCCGGACGGTCGGAAACCCGCTGGAAGTCATAGCCATTGGTGCTGGTGGCCAATCCCATGTAAATCTTATGTTCGGGCTCCATGCCGGCCGCCCGGTAGAGCATGTAGACTTTTTTTTCTTGCGGTTCGTAAATCGCACCAGGGTTGGTGATCACCCGGTTCTCCCAACTGCTCTTGGGATCGGGGGAAAGAATCGGGTTCTTTTCGTATCGTTTGAGTTTGAAATGAGCCATCCGAGAAGCATGCCTTCTCGGGACCCGCGCACAATCACGAGCCGGCTAAACCAGTCCAGTTCGAAGTCCCCCCGAACCCTAGGGAGACTCGACCACCACCTCGCCGGTGTCCCGGGCGAGTTTGAATTCTCTTGCAGGCTTGCCGTTCACTTCGATGTGATACTCCCCGAGGAAGCCGCGGGTCGCCCACCTGCCACGTGAATCGGTCTTCCCGGTTTCGTCCGTCCACCAGATCTTCCGCGTCAGTTCCGTCCACACCTTCCCGTTGGGCTTCACCGTCCAATCCTTCCTCCACATTGCGGCATCTGGACGCCAATGCCGACCCTCCCAAAAACCCCAGATCATCACCGAGGTCACGGAGGGATGACTAAAGGAGAGCGTTAGCAGATCCCGCGTGTAATCGGCTTGAAGCATCTCATCGCTGGTCTCCACATCGAATTCCGTCAAGTGCACCTCCAGCCCCAACTTTCCCCATCGGTCCAGCTCTTCGAGCGCTTTTTCGGGCGGGGTCACTGACCAGCCAAAATGGCACTGCAGCCCGATCCCTCCGATCGGTGCTTTCTGTTTCTGCAGGAACTGCACGGTCTCCTCAAAGTGTCGCTTGTGCTCATTCCAAATACCCCCGGCAGCCAAGCCCGCGTAATCATTCAAAAAAAGGACCGGGCGGGAATCGACGGTCCGGGCCTCCCGAAACCAATCCACCATTGCCTCCGCCCCCAAGCGGTCCATCAGATTGTGGTGGGCGTAAGGCTCGTTGATCACATCCCACTCAGTGATGCGACCCTTGGTCGCGGTAAGGATTTCCCGGATATGGCCCGCGATTCTTTGCCGCAACAGGGCATCGCTCAACTCCGGAAGATCTTTAGGCAGATACCGCCAGCTTGGCCAAACCAGCACATGCCCGCGGATGCCGATCTTCCGCTGCTCCAGCCAGTCCATCGCTCGCATTGTGATATCACGACGTTCTCCTTGGTTTTTCTCCCAATTGGGCCATTTCAACTCGTCCTCAAACACCACTTTAGAAAAACTCTGTTCGATTGTTTCCCGGTAGATTCGAGAATCCTCTCCGGATCCTAGCAACAACTCCCCGTTAACTGCCGTACCGAACCCGAATGCATGTCGGAGCTGACGGACTCGCAATTCGACTCCCGCCAACGGCTCCCCCTGAGTATCGACCAACCGGATCTTGAGGGGGGCTTTTCGAATTTTTTCGATCCTGGCTTCGGCTTTTTGTCTCCAGGCCGCCTCCGGCTCTCTTCCGGGATAATCCACCCGGGTCCGGGGCAGCTGCTCGACCTTCTTGGCCGAGCCGTAGTTCCAGATTTCTAACCCTCCCACCTCCAACACCTGGGGTCGGAACCCAAACCGGAAGGAGACCATCGAATCCCCCGCTGCCCGGCCATGCCGGCAGGTAAAGGGGAACTGGTACTCCCTCCACTCCAATCCCGCACTCACGGTTAGATCTAGGGATTTGGCATGCTTCTCATCAGCCGTCTCAAAGACAAAGGTGGTCCGGCTTTCCCCTGTTTCGTCGCAACTGTCCTTACCCCGCAGAAAGAAACGTACCCACAGGACGTCATCCTTCTTCACGCCCGCCAGTTCCCGGGAAAAAATCCGCAGATCCCAGGTTTCAGCCGGCTGTTTGAGGGTGGTCAGGCGCCAGAAGCCCGTGAAACCGGGCCCACTCTCTCGGATGTACTCCCGGGATCCCTTCGCACCCTTCTCCTGAAAAAAGGAAAGCTTTTCCAAGGTGTCTTTCGGCAG
>RGGS01000192.1 GCA_010024525.1 Verrucomicrobiota bacterium
CAACCGTTCACTCTCTTTGGGGGGAAAGTTTCCCGTTCGGACGCGTCGGTCTGTTGGTACTCCGCCGGCAAACCCGTCATCTCCGTCGGAGTGCTTCGTCTGATCGAAACCAGGCCCGAACTGTGGGATCAACCCATGGAACACACCTTCCCGGAACTTGCCAATTCCCACCTCGGACATTTGTCTTTGCCCGCCCTGCTCACCCATCAGAGCGGCCTGCGTTTTGCCCAACTCGAACTCTCCGCCACAGAAAATGAAATTTACAAAGTTCTCGCCCACGCCAAACCCTCCGACTTTCAACTTCAGGCAGGCCAACCAGCTTATGACCCGCGCGGCGCATGGTGGCTGCTGGGTCAATGGCTGTCCCGACACTCCGGTCGGGCTTGGCCCGACTATCTTCATGAGATGGTTTTGGAACCCGCGGGGTCCAAACACATGTTTTTTACCCGGCAAAACCGGTGGGCGGAAATTCCGATGGAGGAGTGGAAATCCGGGCGGTGGGAACGGGCGCCGATCATGCCGGAACTGGGAAACTTGTGCGGTTCCTCGCAGGATCTCGCCAGTTTTTACCGGACGTTGATGGCCGGCGGGGTCAACCCGGAGAGCGGCCATAGGATTCTGCAACCCGCCTCGATGAAAAAACTCCTCCATCGATGGCGCCAAGGCCTGCTGGACCTGACTTTTTCCCATATCGTGGATTTTGGACTGGGATTGATTCTCGATAGCAACCAATACGGGGCCTCCACGGTGCCTTACGGATTTGGGGAGGCATCCTCCGACCGGGCCTTCGGCCATGGAGGCTCCCGCTCCTCCATCGGTTTTGCCGATCCGCCAGCCGAACTGGTCGTCGCTTGCTGCTTGGTCGGACAGGTCTCTGAGCCCCGACATCAGGCTCGCATGCGGGAAGTGCTTGATCTGTTGCGATCGGAATTGGCCTAGAAACCCGGCCCTCCTACCCTAGCCCATGGCCAAGGGCAGGATGGCATGGCTGGATGTAACCAAGGGTTGGGCGATTCTTTGGGTTGTTTATTTCCATTCCTTCACGTGCTGGATCAAACCGCCTTCCCCGATCGGCTCTGATTTCATCAAGGGCGTGGTCCAACCCGAAACGTGGACCGGCATTCTTCCCTTTTTCAGCTCGATGGTTCGTTCCGTTTTTCTTGGTGTTTCGATGCTCGGATTCCACGCCGTGGGTCTTTTCCTTGTGGCAAGCGGTTTTGTTCTCGCCCAATCCGCCGTCCGAGCATCGGAGAAACCCGGCGGCGTGGCTTGGGGATCCTGGATCCTGCACCGCCTTGTCCGACTCTATCCGATGTACTGGTTTGCCCACCTCATCTATCTGATCAGTCCCTTCGAGGCCCGCCTGGAGCCGGTGGACTGGCGATTTGGCGTCAGCCTCAGCGGTCTCCGCTTTCTTTGGATCGACTACAATTTTTTCTACCTGAACGCTGCCTGGTGGTACTTCTGTCTAATCCTTCAGCTGTTTGCCTTCTTCCCCATTCTTATGGCGGGGCTGAGAAAGTTGGGGCCCGTTGCCTTTTTGGTGGCCGCCATCGCCATCGGGTTTTTTGCGCGTGTTTATCTTCTCTATCTCCACCCCTCCAGCGGCCAATGGGTTCTTGGGGGATGCGGACTGAGCCGTTTGCCGGAATTCGCCCTCGGCATGGTATTCGGTGCTTGGTACGCCCGAAATCCTGACACGTTTGAGCGCTGGCTCCTGCGCGGCCGCGGGCTGACCGCAGGCCTCCTGCTTTATCCCATCGCGCTGGCAGTTTATCAAATTCCGCACGGTTACGTGGCGGTTGATTTTCTCACTGGAACCGCCTGCTTTTTGGTCGTCGCCGGCGCCTCAGGGTTTTGGGCGAAGATCCCCGGCTTGGGCCAAGCCCTCGCATGGGCGGGATCATTCTCGTACGGGATCTACCTCGTGCATCAGCCTTATGCGATTCACTTCGCCTCTTTTCTCAAGGAGAGGGCTTCATGGATCGCCGTCCCGGCCCTCCTGCTCCTCGCCGTGGGCCTGGCCTTTTGGGGAGGATGTCTCGAAAAAGTTCTGCATGCGTGGTTTTCAAAGACGACCGACAAGCCCCGACCATAAATCCGTGCAGCGTAAATCTTGTATTCCGGATATTCAACCCGGGACGTCGGGCCCTACTTGGCTCAACGTGCAGGCTCCCGCGTGGAAGTAAGGCAGGCTCGAGGATCCCGCCTCAATCGAGCCTTCACCATGGAACATCCACCTAGGCGCCCCCAACGAGGGTGCCCTACCTGTGCGTCTGTGTCTCTAAACGAACGATCCATTGAACTACACCCCTTAAATCGCTAGATATTTTTCATGCCGATCACGCTCCGCCGAAAGTTTGATTTCGAAGCCGCTCAGCACCTGCCCTCTTTTCCAGAGGGCCACAAGTGCCGTCGCATGCATGGACACAGCTTCGGTCTGGAAGTATGCGTTTCCGGCTCTCCTGACCCCAAATCTGGCCTGCTCTATGACCACGCCCAGATCGCCGAAGCGGTCCGTCCCCTTTTGGCCAAGTTGGATCACTCCTGCCTCAACGAAATCCCTGGACTGGAAAACCCCACCCTCGAGGTGATGTGCCAGTGGTTCTGGAAAAAATTGAGCCCGCTCCTCCCCGGCCTTTCAGAAATTACTCTGCACGAAACCCCACGCGCTTCTTGCACCTACCGGGGAGATTAAGGATGTCTGCCCGCTCCTTCGTCACCATCGGTTTGGTGGGGCCTGATCGGACCGGGGCCATCGCCGCCGTGACCCAACAACTTTTCCGCATGGGAGCCAATATCGAGTCTCTGGAAGAACAGGTCGCCCGCGGCAAGTTTCGGATGACCCTCCTCGCCTCATGGCCAGGCGCCAAACTGGAAGAGCGCCGAATCCGATCTGAACTCGAAGCCCTGGCCCGGCACCTTCGTATGAAGCTGACCCTTCGCCTGGCCGACGGCACCCGGACCCGCCGCCGCCTGGCTCTTCTTGTCTCCAAGGAGAACCATGCGCTCGAAGCCATCCTGAAGAATTGGAAAGCACGCCGGTTGGCCGCCGATCCGGTGATGGTGGCAGGCAATCATCCCCAGTTGGGCAAGACCGCCCGCCGCTATGGTCTGCCTTTCCGACTGATTGATTACCGCGACCGACAGAAAGCGGAGCTTATCCTACAGCAACATCTGGATCAATTTGGGGTCGACCTGGTGGTGCTTGCCCGCTTTATGAAGATTCTTTCGCCGGACTTCGTCTGGCACTGGAAAAACCGTATTCTCAACATCCATCCTTCCCTGTTGCCCGCCTTCCCGGGAGCTTCCGCCTACCGCCAAGCCTACGACAAGGGAGTGAAAATCGTCGGAGTGACCGCCCACTTTGTCACTCCCGACCTTGATCAAGGCCCCATTCTTTGTCAGGACGCTCTTCGGCTTCGCCCGGACGAACCCCTCGCCAGCATCATCGCCCGCGGGCAGAAACTTGAATCCGCCTGCCTGCTTCGCGCCCTCAAACTTTGTCTTAGCCGCCAGTTGGACGTCCACTGGGGGCGGGTGCACGGCGTTTAGGGCTGCGCGGTCTCCTCTTTTTTCTCCGCCCCATTAATCGGGCCC
>RGGS01000193.1 GCA_010024525.1 Verrucomicrobiota bacterium
CCCGTGCTCATGCGTCAAAATCACCCCCAGCAGCTCCGCCGCGTCCGCCCCCACCTGCATCATGCGGGACTCCAGTTGCTTGGCGCTCAAGCCGGCATCCACCAAAATGGCCCTCCCTCCATGCTCGAGATGCAGGGAATTCCCCCGACTTCCGCTTCCCAGCACCGTGAGAGTGACCATGGCCATGTCACCTTTTGCCTTTTTTCAAGCGGTTCCCAATCCCAAAATGCAGATCATGTCTCTTTCCCTGCAGCCGTCGCTTCGCCAGACGACCTCGATCTCCCCGCAGATCCAGCAGTCGCTGCAACTTCTTCAGACCCCCGCCTTGGAACTCCAGAACCTCCTGCAAACGGAACTCCAAACCAATCCCGTCTTGGAGGAAGAAACGCCCCCGCTGGAGTCTCCCGAACCGGAGGAGACTCCGGTAAACGAGGAGGATGCTGAATCGTTCCAACAGGATTCCGATTGGCCCACCTCCTCCGCCCGCCCGAACCAACCCCGCCTTGATCCCCGTCAGGCCCTTCTTGAATCCAAGGTTCTTCCCGAATCCCTGACCGATCATCTCCACGCGCAACTCTCCCTGGCTTCTGCCTCCCGTGAGGTTCGTGCCGGGGCGGAGGAAATTATCGGCAACCTCGATGAGGATGGTTTTTTACGAAGTGAACTCCCGGAAATTGCCGCCGCTGCAAAAATTTCCCCCTCCACTGCGGAACAATCTCTGGCGCTGGTCCAGTCCTTCCACCCCGCGGGGATCGGCGCCCGCAACCTATCCGAAGCCCTGCTGCTCCAACTGGCGGCCCGCGGACAGGAAGAGAGCCTGGAAGCCCGGATCGTCCGCGGGCACCTCGACCTGCTCGGTCGTCGAAAATTCGCCGAGATTGCCACCGCCTTGGGAGCCTCGGTCGAATCCGTAACCTCGGCGGCCGAGGCCATTGCCCGGCTGTCCCCGCGGCCCGGTGCCGCCTTTGCTCCGGATCGCCCCGACCTCGTGGTTCGCCCTGAGGCCTCGTATGTCCAGGACGGCGAACGCTGGGTGCCCCAGCTGGAGGGTGATCTCCTGCCGCGGTTGCGCATCAGCGATCTCTACAAGGACCTTCTCGGCGACAGCTCCGCGGATGAACAGACCCGCTCCTACCTGAAAGACCGCATCCGCTCGGCCCGTTTTCTTCTCCACGCCCTCGAACGGCGCCAGCAAACCCTGCAGAAACTTCTCGAAGTCATCGGGCGCCGTCAGGCGGACTATTTTGACCGGGGCCCCTCCGCCCTCCACCCCATGACCATGAGCGAGGCGGCCGCCGAGGTCGGGGTCCACGAAACCACCGTGAGTCGTGCGGCCGCCAACAAGTACGTCCGGACTCCGCACGGGGTGGTTCCCCTGCGGTTCTTTTTCGCCGCCGCCCTCGGGGGGGAGGATGGAACCGCACCGGCTGTGGCCAATACCCGGGCCAAGGAAATCCTCGCCGAGATTGTCGGCCGCGAGAGCCCGGCCAAGCCCTACTCGGACGCCGCTTTGGAGGAGATGCTCCGGGAGCGTGGCATCCCTGTGGCCCGCAGAACCATCGCCAAGTACCGCTCCGAGCTGGGAATTCTGCCCACGCATCTCCGCCGCCGATCGTGATCTCCACCCTCCGCGCCCTTCCCACCGTTTTCTCCATCGGGCTGCAGAGACAGCTGGCTTATCGTTGGAACTACCTGCTTCGGGCCCTCTTTAGTGCCATGCCCCTGCTGGTCTCCTGGGTTTTCTGGCAAGCCGTCTTCCAGACCAAGGAGACGGTGGGAGCCTACACCTTGCCGGGACTGCTCACCTACTATGCGGTTTTACTCATCGTCGAGGCCGTTAGTTCGCCGGCAGACGACGATTTTCAGATTTCGCGGGAAATCCGAGAAGGCATGCTCAATCCCATCCTTCTTCGTCCGCTTCCCTACGGACTCTACCGGTTCTTTCTCTTTCTTGCCGGCCGGTGCGCCTACTTCACGGCCGCCCTCCTTCCGGTGGTGATCTGCTTCTATCTTCTCTCGCGGGCGATCCCCCTGGAACTGGGAAATCTGGACCTCCTCCGCGGTCTTCCAGCCCTGCTCGGTTCCGCTCTCCTCCAGTTTAGCCTGACCCTCTGCCTCTCCCTCACCTCTTTCTGGTTTCTCGACATCAGCGCCTTGATTTTCCTGGTCTACTCCCTGGAATTTCTCGCCGGGGGACATGTGTTTCCTCTCGATCTTCTTCCCGCTCCCATCTTTGCCGTCGCCCGCCTGCTTCCCTTTGCCTACGAATACTGGTTCCCCACCGCCTCCCTTTGCGGAACCCTCTCTCAGGAGGCCTGGCAGGCCGGCCTTTGCCTGCAGTTTGGTTGGGCTCTGGCTTTTCTCGTGTTGGCCCATTTCATCTGGCAGGCCGGCCTCCGAAAATACACGGCTGCGGGAGGCTGAGGCATGCACCCCTTCTCCCTTTTCCGTCTTTGGCTGGTTCAGATCCGCTATGCCCTGACCCGGGAACTTGCGTTTCGGGCGAACTTTTTTGCCTGGGTGATCGTGGAGCTGTCGTGGTTTGTCCTGCAGTTGGCTTTTGTGGGTGTGGTCTATCACCATGTCGACCGCATTGCCGGTTGGAGCCGCAATGAAATGATCGTCCTGGTCTCCACCAACCAGCTGATTCAGCAGATCTTTACGGCCTTCCTCATGCCCGGCCTGACCAAGCTCCCCGAACTGGTTCGCACGGGGAAACTCGACTTTGTTCTCCTGAAGCCGGTTCCCCCGCAGTTTCTCGTGAGCACTGCCCAACTGGAGATTGGGCCCTTGGCCAACGCCGGGATTGCCGCTTGGGTTACGGGCATGGGTCTGCACGCGCTTGGGATTGTTCCCACGGTCGCCTCCCTGGTGGCCTATCTTCTCTTGCTTATGACCGGGCTCCTCGTTCACTACGCCCTTCTTCTCTTTCTTGTCTCCCTCACTTTCTGGATCGTTCAGGCCGAATCCGTCCTGCTCGGCTACTACAGCATCTTTCAGGTGGCGCGTCTTCCACGCGAGGCGGCTTTGGGTTGGTTCCGGGTGCTCTTCACGTTTGCCCTCCCTCTCCTGCTCGTTGCCAACATTCCCGCCGCCACCCTCCTTCGGGGCATGGAACCCGGCCCCATGGCTCTTTTTCTGCTCACTTCCCTCTCCGCCACGCTTTTTGCCTCCCTTTTCTTTCATCAGGGGTTGCGTCGTTACCAGAGCGCTTCGAGTTGAGGAGTCGGCCGAAAACAGGCTATTCTCCCCGCATGCCCAAGACCTCGGTTCAGGTGATTCAACCCCGCCGCTTGCCCAAAACCGTGCAAACGCTGCGACGCCTTGGCCTTTCTCCTGCTTCCACTACACGCCGATTTCCCGACCCACTCACCATCGCCCCTTACCCCCTCCGCAAATCATCCCACATTCCCAGGAAAGTGGGACGATCCATTCCGCCACTTCTCGTTCCTGCATCAACTAACCCTTCGAAAACGCTCACGCTCCTCCGTAAACTGGGGACTTCCTCCCCGGGTCCCTTTTTTGCCGCGGGAAAAGCCGGCCAGATGAACGCCGCCCTCTTTGCCGCCG
>RGGS01000194.1 GCA_010024525.1 Verrucomicrobiota bacterium
GCCTTGCCGACCACCGGCTGCACGCCGCGCGCCAGGAACGCCGTGAGTTCGCCGAGTTGAATCCCCGTCTCCTGCCGCAGGCGCGTCTCGATGGCCGTGGAGAGTGGAATGTCGATGATGACGGCGAACGTCGGCGTGGGCGTTTCCGGAAGCGCTACGGCGCGCATCACCATCCGCGTCTGCTCCCTCTCGCCAATGCCGGGAGCAAGGTAATTCGGCGCGTTATACGCAACGAGACCTGCAAAGCCGTCGCAGCCAATCCACTTCGGCAGTGACGTTGGCGCCGGCAGGTGTCCCCATGGCCCGGCCATGGCGGGCCGCCTCCAAAAAGTTTTGCCCTCCCGTGCCGCAGCCACGTCATGCCGGAACGGCTTCACCTCAAGAAACTTTGGTTCCACTGCCCAAGTGCCATCTGGAGAGCGGAAGCCCCACTTCCCATTCTCTCCTTTGGCTGGGGCTGGTCCTTTGGAAAACAGCCTCTGCTCCAAATCCTCGTTCGCCCAGGCAACCCATCCCAAAAGCAGGAGGACCAGCATGCCAGGAATCCATCGTCTCATTCTCTCTGCAATAGGAGACCCCCCAAGGCGGTCAAGGGAGGGCTGGTGCTTTGCCGTAATTTCAGGATGATGAATGGATGATAACCCAAACCCGCGTGTGGCCTGCTTTGGTGTATTTACTCGTTTTAGCGACCTCGCCTACCCGAGCCCAGGATGCCGATTTTCAAGCGGGAGCTTCGCCCTACACCCCCCAGCAACTTCAGGAGCTATTGGCTGGCCAAAACAAACAAGGGGTTCTTAATTTTTTTGGTCGCATGCCCAACCACATGCGCGGGCCTGACTGGTTTTATGAACATCTGATGATTTATATCCCTGATCAGGACCAATACTACACGGTGGCAGTCGTCTGTTTCTCTCAGGCGGACGGAAGGGTTTGGCAGGTGGTTTGTTATCCAAACTGATTTTGGATATTCTGGTCGGATGTCGTTTTTTGGCGCGCTTAGCTCAGTGGTAGAGCGGCTGCCTTACACGCAGTTGGTCGGAGGTTCAAATCCTTCAGCGCGCACCCTCCCTCTTTTGCTGTCTCTCCTCTTGGTTGGCGCCGCATATCCGGCAGGTGAGCCCCAGCCCTCGGGCCCCGTCTATATCATTCCCATCCAGGGGGAGATTCAAAAGGGATTGGTGTATAGTGTTCGTCGGGGGGTCAAGGAGGCGCTGGCGGCCCGTGCCTCCGCCTTGATCCTGGATATGAACACCCCTGGTGGCGAGGGCGAGGCCATGAAAGAGATCATGGCCGCCGTTGCCAAATTCGAACCCTCGGATCACACCTTCACGTACGTCAACAAGGAGGCCTTCTCTGCCGGTGCGTTTATTTCCGCTTCCACCCGAGAAATATGGATGGCCCCGGGCGCCATCATTGGCGCCGCCTCCCCCGTAACCCTGGGGCAAGAAGGCCCCAAAGAATTGCCTCCCAAATTCGTCTCTGCCTATGCCGCCATCATTCGATCGGCCGCAGAGCAGAATGGGCACAATCCTGCTGTCTTCGACGCCATGGTTAACAAGCAGACGGGACTCCGTATCGACGGTCGGGAGATCGTGCCTAAAGGAGACATCCTTACCCTCACCACCCAGGAGGCGATACAGGAGGTCGGACGTTCCGGTCGACCCCTACTCGCCGCGGGAGTCAGTCCTACCCTGGAAAAATTGGTGCGCCAAAAAATAGGTGCCGATGCCAAAATTGTGCGAGTTGAGCCCACAGGATTTGAGTCGATTGGACGCTTGATCGTGTCCCTGTCTCCACTGCTTCTGGGAGCGGCCTTTCTCTTTGGTTACCTCGAATTTAAAACCCCGGGTTTTGGCGTCTTTGGAATCCTCGCGGCGGCCTGCGGACTGATTTTCTTTTTCGGTCACTACATTGCCGGCTTGTCGGGCTACGAAAACCTCATCCTGGTCATGGTGGGCCTGGCTCTTATCGCCATGGAATTCCTGCTTTTTCCGGGAACTCTTCTGCCTGGCCTGACCGGCCTGGTTTTGGTGCTTTATGCTTTGCTAAGCACCATGGCAGACCGATATCCCCGGGATCCCATCTTGCCGACCTTGGGCGAAATATACCCCCCTTTGGTCAAACTCTCGTGGGGATTTTTCGGTGGATTGGCTGCCATCATTTTGGCGGCCCGGTTTCTGCCGGAGACAATTTTATTTAGACCTTTTCGACTGAGTGTGACGTCCCCTCCCGCGCCAACTCCCCTTTCCCCAGCTCTACGCGTGGGGATCCGTGGTAAAGCCCTCACGGATCTCCGTCCAAGCGGGACCGGTCGCTTTGGCAAACAGGATCTGGACGTCTTGGCGGAGGGTTATTTTATACCCAAGGGGGCAGCCATCCGGGTGCACGCCTTGGAAGGATCTGTGGTCCACGTCCGTCCCTTTTCCGCTAAGGGAAAAAGCCGCTAATTTTTTATCCAAAGGGTCTTTCCCACTTGGAAACTCTCCCTTAACCTATCTTTCTATGCCTATTCTTTTGTTGATTGCGGTCGGGGTGGTCGCCCTGGTCTTTGGGGTCATTCTCCTTAATTTTTTTGGTCTTTGGTTGCGGGCCCTCACGTCCGGGGCTCCCGTCAGCATTCCCACCCTGATCGCCATGCGACTTCGGGGAATTCCCAACTCCCTGATTGTGAATGCGCGGATCACGGCCGTACGGGCCGGCATCCAAGTCTCCACCGCCCAGCTGGAAACCCATTATCTGGCAGGCGGCAACGTGGATCAGGTAATCCGGGCTTTGATCGCGGCCGACAAGGCGGGCATCAAGCTTGATTTTAACCGCTGCTGCGCCATTGACCTCGCCACCTCAGGATCGGGAAAAACGGTGTTTGATGCCGTCCGTACCAGCGTGAACCCCCGAGTGATCGACTGCCCGGCCGCCAGCCAAACCGGGAAAAACACCATTGATGGCGTGGCCAAGGACGGAATTACCGTGCGGGCCCGGGCCCGGGTGACCGTTCGCTCCAACCTCGATCGTTTTGTTGGCGGAGCCACGGAGGAGACAATTATCGCCCGGGTGGGTGAGGGCATTGTTCGAGCCATCGGTTCCAAGGAAACCTATAAAGGGGTTCTGGAAAACCCGCAGGACATCTCCAAGGACGTTTTAAACCGCGGACTGGATGCCGGAACCGCCTACGAAATCCTTTCGATTGATATTGCGGACGTGGGAGTGGGGGAAAATGTGGGTGCCAAGCTCCAGGCTGAACAGGCGGATGCCGACAAACAGGTTGCTCAAGCTAAAGCAGAGATGCGTCGGGCGGCGGCGGTGGCCGCAGAGCAGGAAATGCGGGCGAAAGTGGTGGAAGCCGAAGCCCAGGTTCCCCTTGCAATGGCGGAAGCTTTCCGCAAAGGGAATCTTGGAATCATGGATTACCAAAAGATTCGAAACGTGTCGGCCGATACGGACATGCGATCCGCCATCGCCAAGGATTCAGGCAAGCCTGGGGCCAAATAATCCTCCAGCCACCCCATGGAGTGGATCGTTCCGGTTCTCTTTGTTTTCGCCACCG
>RGGS01000195.1 GCA_010024525.1 Verrucomicrobiota bacterium
GGTGAGTTTAAGTCGGGAAAAGGGCTCGAACTTAACCATCACGTAGCTGGCCGCCACCTGCTGAAAGGCATTGTACTCCGTGCCTGTCGCATTGTCCTTGTTGCCCAAGGACCAGCTCATGGGGTGGTCGTTGCCAGGAGTGGGGACGGGAGCAACCAACCCAGAGCGATCGGGAGCCAGAAAGACGTCTCCCCAGGGGGTGCCGTCCGTGCTGGTATAAGATCCGTAGTTGGGGTCTTGGGATCCACCGTAGTAGTAGCCGAACGAGGACTGCTGATAAGGACGCTTTTCGTTATCGTAGTACCAACCGGTCTTAAAGACATTTTCTTTGTCGTCTTTTTTGAGAAACGGGGCGGTAAAATCGGCGATCGTATAGTAACTATTTTCCGTCAACGATCTTTGGAAAGCGAGGGCGGTTGGATCCGCCCCGGTGGGGCCTTTTGGGAGGTACTCACCCGTGGAAGGGTAATAGCGATATGAAAATTGAGTTTGGTTTGGCTCAATCAGCTGGGCTTGCCCTAACCCCCCATTCCAGGTTAATTCCAGCCCGTTCGCCTCAGGGAAAAGATGATCTCCGTGGAACTGGGCAAAGACGAGGCTTCGTTCGCCGTATTGAAGGATTTGCTGGGTATAGATTTCTGCGGGGACGTTTCCCGGTTGGGTGCGGGTGGCGGCAACCGAGGTGGCTCCCTCGTTGAAGATGAAATTTCCGCCCACGGTATTCTCCTTATCCCATTGGCCGGAGAGACAAAGCAGTGCCCCGTAGAGGAGGTCTTGGTTTCCTTGGGCTTGATTGAAAGGTTCATACAATGTGTCCACGCCACCGGGCTTCGGAAAGAGAGAGAGATTGCCGCGGGTTCCAACTGGATCGAAGGAGTTTTTCTTTCGCCAACTAAAAGCACCCAAGACGCCCATTTGCCCGTCGTTCTCATCCCCGAGCGTATCCCCTCCCTGAAGGTTGAAGGAGAGGTTGGGGCCTGGTGCTTGGGTGCGCGGCGCGATCACGGGAGAGATTTTCTTCATCGCATTGTTAATCTGATCCGCTTGGGCGAGATCTGCTGGGGTGGTCAGGAATTGGGGAGTGCGGGTGAGAACGGAATCGGAAAGGGAAGTGACGCTTTGCGGGATCATTCGCCCGTTGGCCCTCATCCCAAAGACGCCGGGACCCCCGTTAGGATCGACTAGGAAGTTCGGGTTGAAAGTGGCTTGGGAGTTGTATTCGACGGTGGTGCCTATTCCCAGGGAGGGTTTATCCGGGAATTGTCGCGTGCGAATGTCGACACTACCGCCTGTAAAGTCAGCTGGCTGGTCGGGAGTGAACGTTTTGTATATGTTCAGGCTTTCGACTGTGCTGGCGGGGAATAAATCCACATTGATCGCCCTCTTGTCCGGATCGGAGGAGGGAAGGCGGCCCCCATTCAACAGCGTATTGACATAGCGATCCGGCATGCCGCGGACGACTACGTACTTCCCGTCAACCACGCTGGCCCCCACCATGCGACGAAGGGCATCGCCTGCGGTGGAGGCACCCACACGGGAAATGAGATCTTGGCCCATCATATCCATGAGGGCGGTGGCCTCCTGACGCTCCGCCAATAGGCCGGTTTCCGATGTTTTCTCAAGTTCCCCTGGGACCACCAACTCCTCGAGTTCCTCGATTTCCGCGACCGCCTCGAGCCGGAGATCATTAAAAGACCCAGCAGCCACGGAAACGTCAGGCATGGTCTTGGGAATGTAGCCCGAGGCACGGGTCTGTAGTGTGTAAATCCCGGCGGGAACACCGGAGACCGTGAAGTTTCCCTGCTCGTCCGTCACAGCCCCAAAAGGAGTATCCAAGATTGTGACTGTGGCTTTGCCGATGGGTTGGCCGAAGTCGGAGTCGACCACCTGTCCACGGATCCCGCCGAACTGCTGGGCTTTGGTTTCGCTGCTCCCCCACAGCAAACCCAGCAAAACTCCGATCAATCCCAGATGTAAAGTCCTGGCCTTTAGGAAAAACTGCGGCCTAAAGCTGGAATTGTATTGCCCCGCCACAGGGTAATTGTGGCCCTTAACTCAACCTGTGGTATCGACGTTAATATGACGATACAATAAGTTGTAAATATCTGTTGGATAAAGTTGAAGGATTAGCGGAAGGAGGCCCTCTTTCGGCTCGCCCAGCATTTTTTCCTCGCTACTTTTGGCCCCCTTTGGACCTTACCCCGCCCATGCGATTCACTCGCTACGCGATGAAACAATTACCGCTTACGCGGGGGGATCAAGATAAAGATGAAGAGGGGTTGGAGTATGGTGGTTGGGGCAGGAAATTCGGGGAGTATTCGGTAGGGTCGTAGGTGCGGTTCCAAAGAGGGGTAGTGGAGCCGGAGAGGGGTGGGATCAACCAGCTCCAAAGTCCGCGGACTTTACGGCCAGCCTTTTGTTCCTCTTTTTCAAAGGTCAGGTGGGATTGGGCGGCGGAGTGATGATCCATCATGCGGACCCCTGCTTTTTGAAAAGAGTGGAGGACGGCACGGTTGAGTTCGACCAAAGCGCGGTCCCGCCAAAGGGAGCTGCGGCGGGAGCGATCTAGACGAAATCGTCGCGCCACTTCGGGGAGTAGATTGTAGCGGTCGGGATCCCCAAAATTCCGGGCCCCGATTTCCGTCTCCATGTACCAACCGCTGAAAGGTGCAGCGGTGAAGCGCACGCCACCCATTTCCAGCAGCATATTGGAAACGACCGGGATTGCGTACCAACGCAAATCGAGGCTGTCCAAATATGGGCCGTCCGGGTGGCGGATGGGGAGGATCACGGTCTCCGCGTGAGGTGGGGGGAAGAGACGGGGCGGGCGGCCGGGGAGGGAAATGACCAAAGGAAGCAGATCGAAAGGGGATTTCTGACGTGGCGGTTTCCAGCCCAGACGAAGACAGAGATCGGTAAAGTCCGCCTCCATGGGGTCGCCAAGGATGCTGCCGTTCTTTCGGCGGTACCCGGCGAACCGGGAAAGTTGATAGTTCCAGATTCTGGGCCCGTGATCTTCTCCATCGGCAGCGGGAAAGACGGTGACGGTGGGCCGGAGCGCGCCTCCATGGAAGGCATGGCGGAGGTGGCGAAGGCATCCCTCGTAGATTTCCTCCTCATCGGCCGCGGTGCGGTGGTCGAGCAGATCGAGCTGTTTCCAGAACTGCCGCCCGATGCAGCGGACGCTTTGGCGCCACGCCAACTGGCACCCATATTTCAGTTCTGGACGAGTGAGTGGAAGAGTCCCCCCGGAACGGATGGCACGGAAAGCGCGTTCCTTGCGGGCTGGAGTGGGGCGAAGAGAGGGGTTTTCCTGACCGATGAGATCAAAGAAGGCCTTGGCCGATTCAAGTCGAGGGGGAAGCGTGGCGCGGCCGGTGAGTCGCAAGACCGAACCCCAGCGGGAAAAAGGGCAACGGGACATGGCGAAAGGTTAAGACAGGCGTGGAAGAAGTCCAAGAGTGGCAGGCGGAAAGAGGTCCAGCAAATATTGATTTAGGTGAAGTGGTGGTTAAAAGCATCCACCAGATCAGTCGTGTG
>RGGS01000196.1 GCA_010024525.1 Verrucomicrobiota bacterium
TGACCTTGGCTGGCCTGGACCGTCTCCACGCCTTCCTCAGGCAACTGAATCTCCGTTTTGTTCCCGGCACCGCCAACTTTGTCATGGTCGAAGTCGGAGACGGCGATGCCGTTTTCCGTGAACTGCAAAAACGCGGCCTCATCGTGCGACCCCTGCGCAGTTACCGGCTTCCCGGCTGGATCCGCATCTCCATCGGGACTCCGGAACAGATGAAAAAACTTGAGGAGATTCTTCCGCAAGTTCTGGCCGCCCGGAAATGAACCCTTCCAAGATCTCCGTTTTCGCACCCGGGCTGATCGGCGGTTCGGTGGCCCTTGCCTCCAGCCACTTTTTTCCGAAGGCCACCCTGGCCGTTTGGACCCGCCGCTCCGAATCCCTCCCCCCGCTTCGCGCCGCCCTGCCCAAAGCCGAAGTTGGCACAGAACCCGGACTCGCCCGGTCCTCCGATCTCGTGGTTTTGGCCGCCCCACCTGCCGTTCTGCCGGAATTGGTCCGCTCCATCCTTCCTTATCTCTCCCCTTCCACCTTGGTCACCGATGTCTCCAGCGTGAAGGAATCGGTGGAAAAGAGCGTCGCCCCCCTTCTCCAAGGGAGAGCCCGCTGGATCGGATCTCATCCCATGGCCGGGTCCGAGAATTCCGGCCTTGGAGCCGCCCGCACGGGTCTTTTTCAAAACGCCCCCGTGATCCTTACCCCCACCGCCTCCACTGCCTCCACCACCACTCGGGATGCTTCTTCTTTTTGGCAGGCGCTCGGGGCCCGAATCCTCACCATGAGTCCCGAATCCCATGACGAGCAGGTCGCGAGAATCAGCCATCTACCTCACTTGATTTCCTCCGCTCTCGTTCTGGCCGCCGGCAAAAAATCCCTCCCTTTGGCCGGTCCGGGATATCGCGACACCACCCGCATTGCCGCCGGCCCCTCTGAACTCTGGTCGGAAATACTTTTGGAGAATCGCCGGGAGATTCTGGCGGCACTCAAGGATTTCCGCTCCTCCATGGATGCTCTGGCCTCCGCACTGGACCAGAAAGACCCCCAATCCCTGCAAAAGATTTTGGATGAAGCCGCCGGAATTCGCCGCAATCTCTCCCCTTCTTCATGAGCCAACTCGAGATCCGACCCCTCCGCCGCCTGGATGCCGAGTTTTCGGTTCCCGGTGATAAAAGCATCTCCCACCGGGGAATTATGCTCGGCGGACTAGCGGCCGGAACCACCCGCCTCCGGGGGTTTTTACCCGGCGAAGACTGCCTCTCCACCCTTCACGCCCTGCAGGCCCTCGGATGCCGGGTCGATCGGGTGGCGCCTAACGAGGTGGTGATCGAGGGTCGCGGGGGAAAACTGCTCGCCCCTGCCGAACCGCTGGATTGCGGCAACAGCGGAACCACGATGCGGCTTCTGTCCGGCGTGGTGGCAGGTCAGCCCTTCACCACCCGCCTGTTTGGGGACGCTTCCCTCAGCCGCCGTCCCATGGGTCGAATCGCCGAACCCCTCCGCCAGTTCGGGGCCGAAATCCACTGCGAGTCCGAGGGAGATCGCCCCCCCTTGACCATCCGGGGCACCAAACTCAAGGCCATCGACTTTTCCAGCAAAGTGGCCAGCGCCCAGGTGAAATCCTGTGTGCTCTTGGCCGCGCTTCAGGCCGAGGGGAAATCCTCCTTCCGCGAACCTGTTCTTTCCCGGGATCACACCGAACGCCTGCTTCCCGCTTTTGGAGCCAGTTTTCGCAAGGATCAACAGACCCTGATTCTCCATGGGCCCCAACGGCTGGAGGGAACCGAACTAGACGTGCCCGGGGATTTTTCTTCCGCCGCTTTTTGGCTGGTCCTCGCTGCCGGACTTCCAGGGTCCCGACTCACCTTGCGCCAAAGAGAGCGACCGTCTGGCCGTGATCACCCGGAATCTCCGTCTTTTCGGTGTTCCGGTGGAGGAGAGACCGGATGGCCTGGCCATCGAGGGGGGGCGCACTCTGGTCGGCGCCGAGGTCGAAAGCGACGGGGATCACCGCATTGCCATGTCCGCCGCCATTCTGGGTCTGCTGGCCAGAGGCAAAACCATGGTGAAAGACACCGCCTGTATCGAAACCAGCTACCCCGGCTTTGCCCGGCAAATCGGCCTGCTGCAGGAAGTGGGTCGCTGAACCCATGCTGCATCCGGTCATCTGCATCGACGGCCCCGCCGCCTCCGGCAAAAGCACAGTCGCCCGTCTCGTCGCCAAGGACCTCAATTTTGTTTATGTCGACACCGGCGCCATGTACCGGGCGTTCACTTTTCTCACCCTGGAGGCGGGCCACGATCCAAAGTCCCGTGCCCGCATGAAGCAGCTTCTCGAAAAAGTCGTTTTCCACGCCGACATCAAGGATGGGGAAATTCATTTGCAGGAAGGGGGCCGTGACCTGGCCCCCCACACCCGTCTGCCCGAGGTGAACGCCTCGGTCTCCGTGGTCTCCGCCCTTCCCGAGCTGCGGGAACACTTGGTGAATCTCCAGCGCAAACTCCGTCTCTCCGCCCCCCTCGTCATGGAGGGTCGGGACATCGGCACCGTGGTCTGTTCCGACAGTCCGTACAAATACTTCATCGATGCCTGTCCGACCGTCCGAGCCGAGCGCCGCCGCAAACAAGGCCAGCAGGACAATCTGGCTGCCCGGGACAAACTCGATTCTTCCCGCTCCGCCGCTCCCCTGGTTCGGGCTGCCGACGCCAAACTCCTGGACAGCGGTCATCACGATGCCCGGACTTTGGCCGACCTGATTGTGAAGGAAGTTCGCGCGCGCCTCTCCCCCGCCCCCACCGTCCCATGAAAGTCTGGCCCTTCTGGTTTCACTGCTGCCGCCTTCTCTCCTACTTCTTCTTCCGCACGTTCCATTCCATCCGAAGCCAAGGCGTGGAGTCCCTGCCTCCGGGCCCGCTGATCCTTGCCCCCAACCACGCCAGTTACTTCGATCCGCCCGCGGTGGGCTGTAATGTTCCCCGGGTAACCTACTACCTCGCTCGGCACACGCTGTTTGCCCCCCCGATCGGTTCCTGGCTACTTCCCTCCATCGGATCGATTCCCGTCAACCAGGAATCTCCCGGCCCCTCCTCCTTGAAAAATATTTTTGAAGTCCTCAAGAACAAGGGGACCCTGGTTCTCTTTCCGGAAGGAGCCCGAAACACCGATGGACACTTGGCCAAGGCCGAACCCGGCATCGGCCTGATTGCCGCCCGCACCGGCACTCCCGTGGTGCCGGTGCACATCATCGGGAGCCGCGATGCCCTGCCCCGGGGAGGTGGGTGGCACCCTTTTCGCCCCATCCACGTGGTGTATGGGCAACCCATGCGTTTCAGCGGAGATCCCAAAAATCGCGGGGATTACCAGAAATTCGCCGACGACATCATGTCGGCCATCGCCCATCTAAAAGATTTCTAGGCTGAGCCCGAGGACGATTGGAGGCACGCCTCCGTGCCGTTAGACTTCAACTCCAAAGTTTGTCGATCCCCCGGCGAACAGACGCAAACATCTCGTCGATCTCGCTTTCCGAAATGACCAAGGGCGGGGCAAA
>RGGS01000197.1 GCA_010024525.1 Verrucomicrobiota bacterium
GAACCCCATAGGGTGTAGGCTTGGGAAATCACCGTCAATGGTCCGGCGAGTTGTTGGAATGCCAACATGAACATGGAGACCTGCCCCAAAGTGATCGTGTGATCACAAAAGCGCCACGCACAGGCCACCAGCATCAGGGCAAATCCGGCATAGGAAACTGTTTCGGTCTTCATCCACTCCATGTGGGCACGCACGTCCCGCTCATAACTTTTTTTGGAAATTAGACTCATTTGCTTGCCGAATTCCCCCTCCACCTCCTGCTCCATAGAATGAATCTTCACGGTCCTTGTTCCACGTAGCAGGTCGGCCACAGAGCCGGTCACACTGGATTCTAATTTTTGAAATTCCAGATGAATGCGTCGGTTGGTTCGTCGTGCGAGTTCCATCATGTAAACCTGAATTCCCACCGTCAGTGAAAGCAAAAGGGTTAACACCCCATCCGTCCAAAGTAATAGACCCACCGCCGAGAGGATCGTTGTCACGGCGCCGGCCAGGCCAGAGGAACAATGCTGATAAAACTGGACGATGTTGCTTACGGGGGAGCCGAATAGGTAGCTAAAAAGCTCCCCAGAACTTCGCTTCACGTGGAAACGAAGACATAGGGCATTGAGTTGCCGGAAAAAACTCGTCCTCAGCTTGGAGAGGATCTTCTCCCGGACAGAGGTGAAGATACGATATCCGATGTGCCATGTGATCATCCGACCAAACACGGAGACCAAAAAGTACCCCAACGCTAGGGCCAGCGACCGTCGCCAAACATCGGGAGGCACCGAACCCTTACCCAACACCCAATCCACCAGCCAACCAACGGTAAAAACCTGGAAGGTAATCGCAAAGCCGTGCAATGCATTTAGGGTAATGGCCGCCACCAAAGCTCCCCGATGCGGCCGGACAAAAGGCCAAAGCACTTTCCAAGGCTGGGTCTGCTGCTGCATCCAAATGATAATCGGGGAGCAGAACGTATTTTACAACCCCACCTTGAAAGTCATTTCCCAGCGATAAACCTGCTCTTGAGTTTTTATCTACCTCGGCGATCTTCATCGCAGTGAAGCACTCTTTGCCAGGAAAAGCCGGCGCCCGCGGTTTGGGGGCCGGAGTTTGGAACTTGGGACCAGGTCGGGACCCGTTCGGTGGGCCGACCCGCACCGAAGTTCCGATCCTGCACCGTCTTCCCCTTTTGGCCAAAGCCGGCATCGAATATGTCGAGTTTCATGATGTAGAGCTCCCCCTGCACCAGATTTCGCACGCTCGCGAAATTCTCCGCCAACATGGATTACGCTGTGGCATGTATACCCCCTCCTTTTTTGCCGACCCCGTTTTTCAGGATGGGGCCATGACCAGCCATGACCCGAAGATTCGCAAACTGGCGCTGGATCATGCCTGCCAGGCCGTCGATGCGACCGTGCAACTCGGGGCCCCCGTCATGGTGTTCTGGAATGGACGGGAGGGATTCGATTTTGTCCTCGCGAAAAATGGCCAGGAAAGCTTTCGGCGGCTCGTGGAAGGATTCAACGCCGTCGGCCGTTACGCCCTGAGGAAATACGGACGCCGTTCCCCCCGCCTTGCCATCGAACCCAAGCCCAACGAACCCCGCGCCAACATGTATCTCTCCAATGTGGGAGAGGTGCTTTACTTGATCTCCCGCCTGGATCCTCTCCTTCAGCCCCTGTTCGGCGTGAATCCAGAAACGGCTCACAGCCGGATGGCGGGATTGGATTTTCTCTGGGATGCCGAGATGTGCCTCGAGGCCAAAAAACTATTTCACATCCACCTGAATGCCCAAGATACCACTCGGTATGATCAGGATCTGCCCTTCGGTTATGCGGAACCGCTGAAAGATCTGGCCCTCTGCGTGGTACTGCAGGATGCCAAGTGGCCGGGGATTATGTCGTTTGACGTGAAAGCCCCACGGACCGATTCCGCACAAGACATCACGGATATTCTCACGACCAGCGCGGAAAACTTGAAACGTCTTTGGGCCAAGGCTTGGAAAATTGACCGCCGCAAAATCATCCGCTACCGGTCCGAAAGAAAGTTTACCGCACTGGCTGGTTACCTGGCCCGTTGCCTTTACTAAATCCGTGGTCACCCTAGGGATCGACAGCGGCACCCAAGGGACCAAAGTCATTCTCTTCGATCTCAAGCGGTCGAAGATTATCGGCCGAGGTTCAGCCCCACACCGCCTCCTTCCCAAAAGGGACCCAACAGCCAAGGAACAGGATCCGGCCGACTGGATCCGCGCCCTCCGCATTTCTGTTCAGGGGGCTTTGGCCTCGTCTCCTGCAGGCACCCACTGCCGGGTGGCGGGCATCGCCGTTTCCGGACAACAACATGGTCTGGTTGCTTTGGATCGGGAAAATCGCGTTCTTCGACCAGCCAAGCTTTGGTGCGATACGTCCACGGCCGCAGAGGCAGAATGGTTGGTTCGCAAGAACGGCGGCTTGCGCCAGCTGATTCGGAAGACCGGCAACGGACTGCCCGCTGGATTCACCGCCTCCAAGATTCTGTGGCTAAAGCAAAACGAACCCCGCCAGTATGCCCGCCTCGCCCAGATCTTGTTACCGCACGACTATCTTAACTTTTGGCTGACCGGAAACAAAACGATGGAGTCTGGGGACGCCTCTGGCACTGGTTTTTTTGACATTCGGCGCCGGACCTGGTCGCTGCCCGTACTTCGATCCATCGATAGCCGGCTGACCCGTCTGCTTCCCCCGATTCTAGATCCCCAGGAAACCGCTGGATTTCTTTCCGCCAACTCGGCTCGTGCTTTGGGTCTTCCCACGGGGATTCCGGTGGCTCCCGGCGGGGGCGACAACATGATGGGCGCCATAGGAACCGGAAATGTCGTGAACGGGGTAGTTACACTGAGCCTCGGAACTTCCGGAACCATTTATGCCTATAGCGATCATCCGATGATCGATCCCTTGGGTGAGGTCGCCGCCTTTTGCGATTCCACCGGTGGATGGCTCCCTCTTGTTTGCACCATGAACGTGACCATCGCCACTGAAGCCATGGGTCGCGCCCTAGGCCTAACCCATGCGCAATGGACCCGATTGGCGGAAAAAGTTTCAGGTGGGTCGGATGGACTCAAATTCATTCCCTATCTTCAGGGAGAACGCACCCCCAACCTCCCGCTCGCCACTGCTTCTTATCAAGGCCTCAACCTGTCCAACTTCACATCCGGTCATCTTGCTCGCGCCACCCTAGAGGGCATATCCGAGGGACTGAATTACGGTCTGGAACGCTTGCGTTGCCTGGGAATCCGCCCTCAGGAAATTCGCCTGACCGGGGGTGGCTCCCAAAATCCCCTTTGGCGAAGGATCCTGGCACAGACCTTGGGGGTGCCGGTGATCAAAGTGGCCACGGAGGAGGGAACTGCATTGGGGGCTGCTCTTCAGGCCGGCTGGATTTTGATGGGAGGAGGACGAAAAAGTTTGCGGGAACTGACCACACGCCATGTTCGTTTAGACTCCTCCACCCTTTGCCGTCCGTAGGATTGTTGCTTTCCAG
>RGGS01000198.1 GCA_010024525.1 Verrucomicrobiota bacterium
ATTTTTCTGGCAACTTATCCGGGAGATCGGACTCCGCCTCGCCGAAGAGCCAGGTGATCTCCAGTGGAGCCTCCACCTCCCATCGTTCCAAGCAATCTAGCCAGCGGGATAACGGCCAGTTCTTTTTTGGACTTCCGCTTCCCGGATGGATGACAACTCGTTTGACTTTACCTGCACCCCCGCTTGCCGTTACCAGTTTACTGCCATAGAGCCGATCAGCCCCCTGAGGCTCAAGGCCCAACTCCCGGAGGGGGCGGGCCAGATGTCTCCATGCCTCCTCGGTTGGGTCTCTTGGATCCAAGGCGAGATACTGTCCGGTTCCGCCTCCTCGCCGCCAATTCCCGGCAAAGACTCCATCCGGATCAAAGAGATAGGAAATGGTCAGATCAAATTCGGAAAAATAGTCGCACCAATCCGGATCCAGAATTCCCCCGGTGGCGTAAAACCCGGCCAATCCCGGTTGATCAATGGGCCGGACGGCATCGACCGCATTTGGTCCGGTGACCAACTCGCCGAATTTTTTGGCCACCACCATTTCGATCCGGGCCTCCGGCCATCCCGCCCTCAAACCCGCCACCGGGGCAGCGTCAGCAGAAAGTCACCCAGCGCTCCTCCACGAATGACCAGAATCTTCAAAGTCGGACCCTAGACCGGGCCGGAAAACATCTTTCCATTCCCTAGTAAACGAACAGCCCCAATCCCATAAGCAACAATCCAAACAGGATTCCCATAACCAGCAGGATTTTTCCGCGGACCGGATTGACCAAAGCCCAATCGATCGCATCCCGCAAAAGGTAGGGAGCACCCACCATGAACATTCCTTCGATGATGAGAACATACGCGTAAGAAACCACGACCAACCGCGCGGCATCATAACGCAGAAAAGCGGCATCGAGCAGCACGTCAGCCCCCAGCAACAAAAGAATTCCCAAGGAACGCACCGCAATGAACTCCCTGACATAAAGCCAGCTACTGACCCCCAAACCGATTACCCCAAGGACAAACAGGGGTCGGTACTTCGTGTACTCCATCAGATTGATGGTTCCGGCCAACCAGGACGCCCAAGCCGTGGCGGCGGTCAAAAGAATCCCGCCCATCAGGTCCGAGCGCGGAAAGGACCTCCACCACGCCGCACACTTCGCATAATCGAAAAGGCACCAGGCGTGTCCCAGAAAAAGGCCAAAGCCGACCCAGACAGAAACCTGAGGAAGAGAGAAGGAGTAGATCATGGAGTGGCCTTAGCTGAGGATGGACGGATCCGCGTAATCGGTAAATCCGGTTGATTCGGTGATCCGCACCGTCAGCAACTGCCCCAGATGACGGGGTCCGCCCTCAAAAACCACCGGCCAGTTCTGCCGGGTCCTGCCGGTCAAACGCTCGGCATTGGTTTTGCTTGGCCCCTCCACGAGAATCTCCACCAGCGACCCAATTCGTCCCTTGGCCCGGGCCTTGGCCTGTCGGGTTAACAGGCGCAGAAGATCCTGATTTCTCTCCTCCTTCACCTGCTCGGGAATTTCCGTGGCCTTTTCCTTGGCCGCCCGGGTGCCCTCCCGCGGGGAGTACCGAAAAATGAAGGCGTTATCGAATTCCACTTCCTCCAGCAGTTTGTAAGTGGCTTGGTAATCTTCCTCCGTTTCTCCCGGATAACCGACGATCACGTCGGTGGTCAGCCCCAGACCCGGAGAACGTTCACGGACCTGGTCGATGATCCGGCGATACTGGTCGGCGGTGTACCCCCGCCCCATCCCCTTGAGCATTCGGTCAGAACCCGACTGCACCGGAAGATGCAAATGCTCACAAAGCCTCTCCAGCCTCCCGTAGCAACCGATGAGATCTGCCTTCATGCCCCGCGGATGGGGCGAGGTGAAGCGCAGGCGCTCCAATCCCTCGACTTTTTCGAGCTCTTCCAGGAGCTGCACGAAGGGGGTCTTGCCGGCAACCGTGGGAATTTCCCGTCGCCCATACATGTTGACGATCTGCCCGAGCAGAGTGACCTCCTTCACCCCTTGGGCAACCAAGGATCTGACCTCTGCGATAATTTCAGGAATCGGCCGGGATCGCTCCTTCCCACGGGTGGTCGGAACGATGCAAAACGAGCAATGCATGTCGCAACCCTGCATGACGGAAACAAAGGCGGTCACCTGCTTGGGGGCGAGAGTGTGGTCCCGGATGGTGCTTTCGGATCCCTCCTCTTCCCCGACTTCGGCCAAAAAGCCCGGCCTCCCCTCCCTGCGCGCCTGCCGGGCCTGATCCACCAACTCGGCCACGCGGTGAAACTTCTGAGTTCCCACCACCAGGTCCAGCCCCTTCATCTCTTTTTCCAACGATGCCCCTTTGCGCTGGGCCATGCACCCCAGGAAACCCAACACCACATCCGGATTCTTTTTTCTCAGGGCCCGGAGATTCATCATCTTCCGCAGGGCCTTTTGTTCCGCCAGATCCCGGACACTGCAGGTATTCAGCAGAATCACATCCGCCTCTTTTTCCGAACTCGCCCGCTGGTATCCTCGATCGAGCAACGACCGGGCCACCTGCTCGGAGTCCCGCTCGTTCATCTGACATCCATAGGTCTTGAGGAAAACAGAAGGCATCGGAAGGGGACAATGCCCCAAACCCAGCTCCGCGAAAATCCGAAAGAAACCCTTTACCCCGGGATCATCGGCCGGTGCTTGCGCTCGGCCCAACCCATGCCCGCCAAACCCAGCTCAAAAAGGCCGTACAAGGGAACAAACATCAGGGCCAGATTGAAGGGGTCGGAGGTCGGGGTGACACAGGCCGCCACCACCAGAAGAACCACGATGGCATGCCGACGATGAGCCGCGACCACCGATTTTTGCAAAATTCCAAGACGGGCAAGGAGGACCATCACCAAAGGCAACTCAAAGGAAAGGCCAAACCCCACCAGCATCTGGAGGACGAAATCCGTGTAACTCGCCATCGTCCAACTGGTCTCCAAACCAAGCCACTGGTTGAAGTCCTGAAAAAACCGCAGGGCTTGGGGCAAAACGAGAAAATAACAGAACGCCGCCCCCACCAGAAAAAGGACCGCACCCACGAAGAAGGCCGGCAGGAGCATCCCCTGCTCCCTTGGCTCCAAAGCGGGCAAAAGATACTGCCCGACAAAAAACAACACCACCGGCAAAGAAAGAAGAATCCCGGCACCGATACCGATCTGCAAAGTCACGGTCATCGGATCGGTCACCTGCAACGCCAGCAAGGTGCTGGGGTGGGAGAGCGGGAGATTGCCCTGGGCCTGCTTCAAGGGCCACCGGATTGCCTCCATCACCTGCCCGATTCCCATCACCCCGACCACCGAACCGAACCCGATCGCCGCAGCACATTTCAGAATCACCCAACGGAGATCCTCGATGTGGTCGAGAAAAGGTTTCTCCTGATCGTTCATGCCAACTTCCTCCAGCCGTTCTCCGTGACCACTCCGGGAAGAGGAATGTCGTGAGGTTCCTGGGGAATTTCCGCCAACTCCTGCACGGAGTAAAACAGCCCCACAAC
>RGGS01000199.1 GCA_010024525.1 Verrucomicrobiota bacterium
GAGCCCAAGCTCCCCGCCACTGAGAAGGAGGCTTTTACCAAAATTGCCGACTTGGCCGCCACCGATGTGGTGAAGGCCTACTTTGAGCTCCGGGCCAAAACCACTGAGACATCCAGCGCAATTTTTGACTTCACCCTTGGCTCTATCGCCTTCCAACTCAATCGACCGAATGAGGCGGCCAGATATCTGGAAAATGCCACGCGCAAGTTCCCCACCTACCTGCGCGCCTACAAAAACCTTGGCTTAATCCAACTCCAGCAGGGCCGAACCGACGACGCCATCAAGACCCTCACCCGCGCGATCGAGTTGGGTGGGGGGGATGGCAACACTTTCGGCCTGCTCGGGACCGCCTATGTCGCCAAGGAAAATTTCGTGGCCGCCGAGGGAGCCTTCCGTAACGCTCTTTTGCTCCAACCGGCCACCCCGGAATGGAAACTAGGACTGGCCCGATGCATCTTCCGCCAAAACAAGTACGCGGAGGCTGTTTCCCTGATGAACGACCTCATCGAACGCCAACCCGACAAGCCCGAATTCTGGCTCCTCTTGGCCAGTGCCCACCTCGGGCTCAAGGAAAATACCGCTGCCGCCACCTGTTACGAGATGATTGATCGGCTGGGCAAATCCACCCCCGACACCCTCTTGTCCCTGGGCGATATCTACCTCCAAGAGTCGAACTATCCGCTGGCGGTGGAGACTTATCTTCGCGCCTTGGATCTCAAGCCCGATCAGAAAATGGACCGCCCCCTCCGTGCCGCCGAGGTGCTCAACGGCCGTGGCGCACCCACCGAGGCCGCCATTCTCTTGGCCAAACTCAAAGAGTATGGGGGCGATAAAATCGAAACCGATAAAAGAAAAAAAATACTTAAGCTCGAGGCCAAAATCGCCTCCGCGGAGGGCAAAAGCAAGGAGTCAGCCGAGGTGTTGGAAAAAATTCTGGCAGAGGATCCGCTGGATGGGGATGCACTTCTTCTTTTGGGTCAATTCTATGCCAAGAATAACCAGGCGGAAAAAGCCATCTTCCTTTTTGAAAGAGCGGAGGGCATGGAGCCATTCGAGGCCGACGCCAAGGTCCGCCATGCCCAAGTGCTCGTCACCACGGGCAAGTACGACGAGGCCGTGCCGTTGCTGAAACGCGCCCAGGAAATCAAACCGCGCGAAAGCATCGCCCGTTACCTCGAACAGATCGAACGCCTCCTCAAAACCCGCGCCAAAAGCTGACTTCCGGCGCTTCCCCAACCGGCTTCATCTTCATCCTAATCCCCACTCACATCCATTCTGGGCTTACGGTTATCTTAAATTATTGAAGTCCATCGGACTCATGCCTGCCGCACGGAGCTATGATCGCAGCGTCCCGCGCGCAACCTCCCGGTGATCTGGCACAGATAAAGATGCCACATGCCCGGGCTTTGTGAGAATGATGTGGCTTCCTTTTTGTCGGCTTTCGACCCACCCCGCACTTAGAAATATTTTTACAACCTCACGGCCGGATAAAACCGGCAAAATCGAACTCATGCCACCGAGAGTTCAATCTCCCGGGTTTCCACGGTCAGTGGCATTCCCATCTCTTTTCGGACCTCCAAGCAGGCTTTCATCGCATCTTTCAGATTTTTGGAGGCTTCCTCCCGCGTTGCTCCTTGGCTAACGCAACCAGGAATCGCAGGGCATTCGGCAACCCAAAAGCCGTCTTCATCCTGTTGAAGGGTGGTGACAAACTTCATAGATCAAACTTAACCCACCCTTCCCAAGCGTCAATTCCACCCCCTACACAAGGTAGGGGCCGACGTCCCGGCGGCCCGTATTTGAACTCGGCCCTCTCTGAGATCGGGCCCTACCTGCAACCCCTAGCCTTACCTAGGAATCTAATATCGAAACTTTAGGTGGGGCGGGGTCGATGACCCCGCCTAAGCTGAAATTTGCTTCCCCCGTCGCTGAGCGAGGCGGCCTCATCGAGGCCGCCCTACCTTGGTTCAGCACCAAGACTGCCTGCCCCATCCCGCCTTCCACTTTCCACCAAACCACTCTTTCTTAATCTTAACCTTAATCTTAATCCCACAGCGCCTCGGCCTATTTCCCGCAGGCTAACTGCTTCGCTCTTTCCACCGCTGCTCCCATCGCCTTCTCCGCCAGATCCTTGATCCCCGCCTGCATCGCCCTCAATCCTGCCTCGGTCGTTCCGCCCGGGCTCGCCACTGCCGCACACAGTTGGCCAGGCGTGATCTTCTCCCTCACCAACACCGCTCCGGTGCCCAACATGGTTCGGGCCGCCAACTCCTCCGCCGCCTTTGGGGTTAACCCCGCCCGGACTCCTGCATCGGCCAGCTCCTCCGCCCACTTGGCCATGAAAGCCGGCCCCGACCCGCTCAACGCCGTCACCACATCCATCTGCTCCTCCTCAATCTCCAGGACATACCCACCGGACTCGAATATTTTCCGGGCAACCTCCAGATCCCCCTTCTTTGCTCCCGGACCGGCACAGATCGCCGTCACCCCCTCGTTCTGCCTCAGCGCCTGGTTCGGCATCGCCCGCACCACCCTGGCCATCGAGCCCGCCTCTGCTGCCAACTTCTCTGTCGTCACCCCTGCCAAAATCGAAATCAGCAGGTAGGAATCCTTTCTGCCCTTCAACCAACCCGCGACTGCCTGCAACATCGCCGGCTTCACCGCCAACAGCACCACCTCGGGCTCACTCAACTCCTCCGCCTGGCCGACAAACTTCACTCCCGCCCCCGTCTCTTTGGCGAGAGCCTCCCGTCCTTTCGCGTCCGGCTCGCACACCTCCGCCTTCCACGCACCTCCGCTCCCGCGCACCAACATCCGCAGGATCGTTCCCCCCATCCGTCCGGCGCCCAAAATTGTCAGATTCATGCCACCGGTATATCTAACCGAAACGCGGGAATACGCACGATCAGACCGTTCCCCTGTTCGTCTTTTGCCAGATATGCCCCCTCCGCCTCACTGTCCGTGTCCACCAGGTGGTAGCTGTTGTAGTGGAATTGGTCGCCCGGGGTGAGCCTTGGAAACTGCCCCACCACTCCGTCCCCCTCGATCACCAATCGGTGCCCCGCGTCGTTCGTCACCACCCACTTGCGGCCCACCACCGTCACCGCTTGGGGACTGTCGTTGTGGATGGTGATGTAATAAACGAACTGATGCGGGCGATCCGGCGGACCCGCCGCCCCGGGGATATACTCCACCCGGTCGACACTTACCCACAGACCTTTGAGCTCATCCCCCTTGGTGGGCATCTATCCTTTCTCCCCCTAACCCACCCCAGGGGCAAGATTAAGATCGAAGATGCAACCAACCGCAAAACTTCAGACTACCAGCGCTGGTTGAGGCCGACGTCCCGGCGGACTGCATTTCTCCTCGGCCCGCTTGGAGATCTGGCCCTACCTGTAGCCTCTCCTAATCTTCATCTTCATCCTCATCCAATCTCACCCACTCCCTCTAGTCTTCAGCCTCCTGCCTCTCATCATCTTCATCTTCATCTTAATCTA
>RGGS01000200.1 GCA_010024525.1 Verrucomicrobiota bacterium
GAAAGGCAAAGATCCGCTAGCCGGAGGGAGGCATCCGGCATTTTGCGTACTCCAAACCATCCGATCTCCTGCACCCCCGGTTTCACTTCTGTTCCCGCGGCCACCGCCAAAAGCTGGGCTCCCAGACATATCCCCAGAATGGGCCGGTCTTCCCTCAGAAAGTTTTTTAACAGGGCAATCTCCTCTTTCAGGTGGGGGAACTTGGCTTGGTCATAAACCCCCATGCTCCCACCCAACACCACAATTCCTCCCCATTCCCCGGCTGATCGGGGAACACTTTCCCCCCGGTCTAACCTCACTCCATGAGATATGTGCCCCGATTTCTTGATCTCCTCCAGGATCGTGCCGGGACCTTCTCCGGCCTGATGTTGCAGAATCAGGATTTCAGACATCCCAAAACGATCCGCAATTCTACGGATCTCCGCAATCCTCTTTCTTCAACTCATCCGAACAAATTTGAACAAGGTTTTTTGCTAAACCTTGGCCTCAGGCGCATGCTTTAAAAACCATTCATAAGTCGAGGCAATCCCCTGGTCTACGGGGATGGTTGGCCTCCATCCCAAAGCCTGGACTTTACTGACATCCAACAGTTTTCTGGGAGTTCCATCCGGTTTGCTCTTATCCCAGCGGATGCAACCCGTAAAACCCACCGCCTTCATGACTTTCTCCGCCAATTCAAGAATCGTCAGGTCACCCCCTACCCCAAGATTGACGATCTCCCTTGCATCGTAACGCTCCATCAGAAGAAGCAATCCATCTGCCAAATCGTCCACATGGAGCCACTCCCGCCGCGGGGATCCGGTCCCCCATAAGACAACCTCCTTCTCCCCCTTGAACTTGGCCCGATGAAACTTCGTGATCATCCCGGGCAAAGCATGGGAGCTTTCCGGATCAAAGTTATCCCCCGGTCCGTAGAGATTGGTGGGCATGGCCGAGATGGCGCTTTTGCCATATTCATCCCGATAGGCCTGAGCTAACCGGACTCCCGCAATCTTCGCCAGCGCGTAGGCATCGTTGGTCGGCTCCAACGGCCCGCTCAGCAGGGAATCTTCACGAATAGGCTGGGGTGCATGCTTGGGGTAGATACACGAACTGCCGAGGAAGAGAAATTTTTCACAACCGTTGCGAAAGGCCGACTCCATGAGGTTGTTCTGGATCCGCGTGTTCTCGATCAGAAATTCCACCGGGCGAATGGAATTTTCCAGAATTCCCCCGACACGGGCGGCGGCATCAATCACCTGATCCGGTTTTTCCTGGGCGAACCACTTTTCGACCTCCACTGAGTTGGTCAAATCCAACTCCTGCCGGCTACGGGTAAGGACCTGGGCGCAACCTCGTCTTGCCAAGGCCCGCACCACGGCCGACCCGACCATTCCTCGGTGACCGGCCACAAAGATCTTCATTTCTTTAATCGCGAATCCGCCGACCCGCTCGCTCTTCCGCCAACAGCTGAATATCCGCATCCACCATAATCTCGGCGAGTTGCTGAAACTTAACCTTCGGCTCCCAACCCAGTTTCTTTTTGGCTTTGCTGGCATCGCCGATCAAGAGGTCGACTTCGGCGGGACGAAGATAGCGCTCGTCAAATGCCACATGTTTTCTGGGATCCAGACCCGCCCGGGCAAAGGCCACTTCCAAAAACTCCTGCACCGTGTGGGTCTCCCCCGTGGCCACCACGTAGTCGTCCGGCTTGTCCTGCTGCAACATTCTCCACATCGCCTCGACATATTCCGGGGCGTACCCCCAATCCCGCTTCGCCTCCAGATTTCCCAAAAACAGTTTGTCCTGGAGCCCCGCCTTGATTCGGGCCACGGCCCGGGTGATTTTTCGGGTGACAAAAGTCTCCCCCCGCCTTGGGCTTTCATGGTTGAAGAGAATCCCACTGGAGGCGTGCAGACCATAGCTCTCGCGGTAATTCACCGTGATCCAGTGACTGTACAACTTGGCCACCGCATAGGGACTGCGGGGATAAAACGGGGTCGTCTCCTTTTGGGGAACTTCCTGCACCAACCCGTACATCTCGGAACTGGAAGCCTGATAAAAACGTGCCATGGGGGCGACTTGTCGCATCGCATCCAAAAGACGAACCGTGCCGATCGCCGTGACGTCTCCCGTGAACTCCGGGATATCAAAGCTGACACGGACGTGGCTCTGGGCGGCCAGATTGTAAATTTCCTCCGGTTGGGTCTCCCCCAGGATTTTAATCAGGGAACTCGGATCACTGAGATCCCCATAGTGAAGAAAAAGCTTGGTGCCCTTTTCATGCCGGTCCTTGTAAATGGAATCGATTCGCTCCGTGTTAAAACTGGAGGAGCGCCGGATGATTCCGTGGACTTCGTACCCTTTGGAAAGCAGAAGCTCTGCCAGATAGGAACCGTCTTGCCCGGTGATTCCGGTGATGAGGGCATTTTTGGCCATGGCTCAGTTTTCCTCCGAAAGAGACCGGGCCCGGGCATCCAGTTTTTTGGCCAGACGAAGATCCAGTTCACTCACCCCTTCCACGTCATGGGTTGTCAGTTCAATTTTTACCGTACAGTGGTTTTGCCAAAGCTCGGGATGATGATTCATTTTTTCAGCCTCGAGGTTCACTCCCGTCACAAACATCGCCGCCGCAATAAAATCAGGGAACTTGTACACCCTCTGAATTTTGGCACCGGCCTGGATCCAGCCATCGAGGGTGGATAATACCACCTCGATTTGGTGCCCCGTCAGTTTAACTGCCATCTTTAAAAAATAGCCCAAGGCGGTCTGCGACCAAGTCCTGATTCCGTGGCCAGATCAATGGCTGACAACCCTTTCCATCTCCCGCTTGTGCCCCTCCCGGGCATCCATCTAGGCATGACCGGCAAACTTTTCACCCAACCCCGCCGCTATCCTTCCGGAACGCATGACCATCTGGTTCTGCGCACCGCGGATCACTCCCTGGTCTTTCGCGATCCGCGTTTATTTGGGCGAATCCGTTTCCATCACTCCCGGAATCCGCCCGATTGGTGGTCACAACTCCCGCCCGCCATTCTTTCCCCGGCCTTCAACGTCCAAAGGCTAAGTGATATTTGCCGTCGATACCGAAAAACCCCGGTTAAATCCCTTCTTCTT
The DNA here is from genome assembly GCA_010024525.1 of Verrucomicrobiota bacterium. GTDB lineage: Bacteria > Verrucomicrobiota > Verrucomicrobiia > Methylacidiphilales > Verrucolacustridaceae > Verrucolacustris. The sequence continues at coordinate 3,097 of RGGS01000200.1, forward strand.
CGGCAGGAATGTTTCCCCGGGATCGGAAACTGGATGGCGGACGAAATTCTCTGGCAAACCCGTCTTCATCCCCAAGCCCTTGGAGGCGCCCTAAGCCCCCTGCAAATCCGAAATCTGTGTTTCTCCATCCGGAAAATCGGTCACGGGGCCATGCGAAGGATCGGCAAGGATTGGTCTGATCCGCCCAGAAACTGGCTTTTCCTTCACCGCTGGAAACCTGGGGGCAAGTGTCCTCGCTGCCACCAATGCTTGGCACGTGACTCTGTGGGGGGAAGAACCACCTCTTGGTGTGCGACCTGCCAACCCCCCCTTCCTCGCCGTGCCAAGTCTGCTTAAAATCTAATTATGTTTCGATCCGGTCCACCCCGGTCC